>JAGORV010000001.1 GCA_018062625.1 Candidatus Woesebacteria bacterium | reverse complement strand
ATTTCCTAAATCTGCAAATACAGCGGCAGTTACTAATCCCACGTACCCATGTCCAATAAATGTAATCGTCATATGTATAGTATATAAAATAATACGCTCAGATGCTATCCCGCGTCTTAATCTGTGTGATAGATCACCTATGAAGCTTCTTGTGCATGGACCAGCTTTAACCCATCGGTAAATGTATGCATGGTTACCCCGAGCGCCTGTATTTTGTCGTTTGCTAGCGCAGCGTACTGTGGCGTCGGTGCACGATCTGCAAAATATTGAGCAAAAGAAGTCTTTGTGATTTGTTTTGTGTCGCAGTTAAATTCCGTTGCAATTGCAAGTGCTGCGTCGTATGGAGAAAGTGCTGTACTTCCTACGACGTGGTAAACGCCATAAGCATTTGCCTCCAACAAAGCATTAAGTGCTACCGCAATATCATCAATAAATGTAGGTACAAACAACTGATCTGCTGGGGCTGAAATTCCCGAATTCTTTGTAAGTCGTTCGAGCATTTTATGAACAAAGTCAGTTTTGCCGACGGGATTTGCACGATATGGATTAGCTATACGAACAACCAATCCATTCTCTCCAAGTGCTAGCACACGCTTGGCTCCTTCTGATTTTGTCTTGGCATACCATCCCAAGGGGGATGGAGTATCCGATTCTGAATAACTTTTTTTGGTACCGTCAAACGCATAGTCGGTATCCATATAAACTACTTTTTTATGATGCATACGAGCTACTTCTATGATATTTTCCGTTGCTTTCACATTCACTTTCCAAGCCAAACTCTCTCGCCCTAGATCTCGCTCCAACTCAGCGCCCTGTACGTTTGTATACGCTGCTAAATGAAACACCCAAGATGCACTGCTATCGGCTATAGCTGATTTAACTGCATTGTGATCGGTAATATCTACGCCAGTTTCTAAACTTAAATTGGTAAATGTGTGAGAAGATGCAAGTAACTCAACGACTCTGGAGCCTACTAGACCTGACAATCCGGTACCAAGGATGTTCATGCACCCTCCGTGTATTGTTTTTTATAGTATTGTTGATATTCTCCAGATTTAACTTTTTTCCACCATTCCTGATTTTGCACATACCAATCTATAGTGTAGCCCAGCCACTCGTCAAAACTGTGCTTTGGAGACCATCCTAGCTGTGTTTGTATCTTGGACCAATCAACCGCATACCGTCTATCATGACCGAGTCTATCTTTTACAAATTCGATAGATGACTCGTCTTTTTTCATGTATGCGATAATTTTTTGTACAATCTCAAGATTACTCACATCCGCAACTTGTCCCCCTACACAATACGTTTCACCGATAGCTCCCTTTTCTAAAACAAGTTCTATAGCACGACAGTGATCTTCCACATATAACCAATCACGAACATTCTTACCATCACCATATACTGGTACTTTTTTTCCTTCTATAAGATTGGTTATAGCCAAGGGAATCAATTTTTCTGGAAATTGATACGGCCCAAAATTATTGGAACAATTAGTTATACTGATCGGCAATCCAAATGTCTCATGATATGCACGAACTAAATGGTCGGAACCAGCTTTGCTTGCTGAATACGGACTGCGTGGATCGTATGGAGTTTGTTCGTTAAATTTACTGGCCTCACCCAAACGCAAAGATCCAAATACTTCATCAGTAGATACATGATGAAATCGTTTTACTTTTGCTTTTAAGGCTAAATCCAATAGCACTTGTGTTCCTGCAACATTAGTCATCACAAACGGTGCTGCATCCATAATCGATCGATCTACATGGCTTTCTGCAGCGAAATGCACAACGACGTCCACGCCTTGTATGGCGGATTCTACAACTGTCGGATCGCATATATCACCATGAATAAACCTATATTGAGGATTTGATTCTATTTTACTCAGATTTGCTGGATTGCCAGCGTACGTAAGTTTATCTAGATTTACAACATCATCATCTTTATGATGTTCCATCCAGTAGAGGATAAAATTAGAACCGATAAAACCCGCCCCTCCAGTAACTAGCAATTTCATGTGGGTCTACAACTTCCCTTCTTTTACAAATTGCGCGACTTGAACATTCGCCAATAGTAGTTCGTCATGGGAGGTGCCTGCGTCTACCCACCAATTTATCACCTCACAGTGTAGTGATTTCTCTTGTAAATACATATTGTTTAAATCCGTAACTTCTAACTGACCACGATCAGAAGGTTTCAATGTACGAACAAAATCAAATGCTCTGGAGTCATAAAGATATATACCAGTTTGGGCTATATCTGATTTTGGTTTTTCTGGTTTTTCTTCTATAGAAAGCACCTTATTATCTTTATCCATTTCGATGACCCCATATTGGCGCGCTTGAGTATCTCGTTGTACCCCAAATATCATGGCTCCTTTTTGGTCTTTTGCCAAAATATCTTCAAATCGTGATACTGCCTTTTTGAGATCAAAATTAAAAATATTATCCCCCAATATCACAAGAATTGGCTCATGATGTGCAAATTCTTCAGCAAGCTTCATAGCATCAGCAATGCCACCTGTCGGGTTTTGTTGAATTGCATAATATAGTCTCAAATCAAATTCATCACCAGAAAGCAAAAGGTTCGCAAAATCTCCAACATGTCCACCACTGGTTATCAACAATACTTCTTTGAGTCCCACCTTCTTCATCATCTCCAGTGGATAGTAGATCATTGGCTTGTTATATACCGGAAGCAAGTGTTTGTTAGTAACAGCGGTAAGTGGTCGAAGTCTCGTTGCAAGTCCCCCAGCTAAAATAACACCTTTCATAATTGTTTTCCTTTCTTTATAGCGCAAGCGTTGCAAGTAAAACGATTGCTATTGCGCCAATGAGTAGATATTCTATCACAATCTTCCGATGTAAATCGCCCTTCAAGGCGTGATGTGTGATTCCCCACAATACATAACATATACTTGTGACTATGCCACTAGCTAACTGCAAGACTTGATTTCCTGCAGTGTAATAAAACATTGAGGCTCCCCCAACCAGAATCAAGAACAAAACAACACTATGTAACCAAGGATATGTTTTTTTAACCATATACGTTTATACCAATGCCCCTCGTGACAGGAACAATCCTCCAACTACAATACTTAAAAGAAACATGATATGTGCTAGATTATGCCCAGCAAGGCGCACAACGCCACGTCTAGCCACTACATAGGCATCAAGCGCAAGAATCCCCATAAGAATTCCGACAAATACAAATACAACCTGTCGAGATACCGCAGAAAGGTTTATCAGTGGACTCGTCACCACAGAAGATAACTGTGGAGCTAGTTGCGCAGGCGGAAGCGCGGGTACCACTGCTACAGTAGGTATAACCTCTGGTTCGGCTGACTGAGCTATAGGCTCATCTGGAACAACTACCGGCTTCGCCACAGGCTCTGGTGACTGTGCCTGTACTTTGTCAACATTTGGAGATGGAACTGATCTCGTCGCACCAAACATTTGAACAACAAGTGTAGTTTCTTCACCCGAAAGAACGCCATTTACAATTGCGAAACCAACATCGGCATATCCAGGCTTGAGTACATTCGCACGATGAGTTGGTGATGCCATCCAAGCCTCTACAACTCCATCGCTCGATTGAAAATTTTTCGCCAAATTTTCACCAGCCAAGGTGTATCGATATCCTGATCCAATGATAAAGTCCCATGGTGTTTTACCTGATGGACTGTTGTGCGCCCAATACCCATTAGTGAGCATGTCTGCTGCTTTTGCTGCAGCTGCTTGAGAGAGTGTACTATTGAGCTGTAAAGAAGATAAACCGTTTTCTTGTCTTTTAGCATTGGTAGAATTCAGTAATTGATCCACTCGTATATCTGTCGCATATCCCAACACATCTGGTGCTTGACTGTGCAACACACGGACACCTAAATTAAACACCATCAATAGAAGCGCATAAGAAAGTAATGCATTGAGATGCAATGCACGAGACCTGTGATTGTTGGTCTCGTGAGGGACTAACCAATGATGTACGAGGTGCAAAATATTCATACCTGTATATCACCATCATAGCGCATAAAAACTGTCAAATGCTAGTGATATATACACCAGTAGTGTTATTCCTTATCGTATGTAGGAAGCGCAGCTTGTCCTATGGGGCTATTGTTCACGCTAATTCCTAAAAGATACCCGAGTGAATTTGCGACAGCAAATCCCACCCGTAACCCTGTAAATGACCCAGGACCAGTATGTACTTCGATTGCGTCGAGATCATGTAATGAACATGAATGTGCAGATAACAATTGTAGCAACATAGGTAAAACCTGTTGTGGTTTTGTAATATCCACTATTTCTTGTATCCAAAATTCCTTTTCCTGTATCCGCAGTCCTACACGCACAAGTTTAATCTCTGTTGTATCAATGAGCGCGTGTATAGTGCCTCTCGAAATAACGTTCATAAAGTAACGGCTCCCTGACGTATAACTCTCGGCATTTCACCGGACACATCCACCACTGTTGAGGCAATTCCCACGCTACATTCACCATGCACAACAACGTCTACAAGCTTACAAAGCGCTGGATCTAAACTTTCGTACGAATACGGTGTAGGAAGTCCATGAAAATTTGCAGATGGACCAAGAAGTGGCACACCCGCTCCCGTAATAAGCGCTAGCGCAGTTTTATGATTCGGCATACGTAACCCAATTTTTTCTCCATCTCCACGAATAGGGGAGTACACAAGATTTTTAAAACATGGAGATACTATAGTAAGTGCTCCTGGCCAATATTTTTGCATCATATGTCGCACAATATCTTTGGGATGATCGAAATAGGCAAGTGCTTGAGACTCTCCACTCACTAGGACCGGTGTTGCTTGCTGGCGCGGTCTTTTCCGAATACTAAATAAACGATCAACTGCATGCGTGTCATCCATACGACATCCTATGGCAAATGCTGTATCGGTTGGATAAATAATCACTCCACCGTTTTGAAGTGCTTTTATAGCTTGTTGTACCACTGTGTCATTCATAGTTTTGCTTTCATAATATTTATATCATGCGTTCCATCAATATTGAGAACACATCGTACATCTATCCGCTCCTTAGGAACCAATATGCCAAGTCGCTCAGGCCATTCGATACAAACGATTGCCTTTGAATCTTCTAAGATTTCTGATAAACCGACCATAGCCACATCTTTTTGATCGACAAATCGATACAAATCAAAATGATATAATCTCCGATCAGTGCTCGGGATATCGTAATGTCGCACAATGATGAAAGTCGGGGAGAGAAGTCGTTTTGAAATACCCAATCCTTTTGCAATACCCTGTACAAACGTAGTTTTACCGCTACCTAAATCCCCCCAAAAACATATCGTGCGCGATAAACTATCCCCTTCATTTAAGAGGAAAACCCCAAGTCGCTCACCCAACGCTTGAGTTTCTTCGGTGCTTTTGGTAACAGAGTGGAAAGGAAATACCATATAATACTTGCTCCAATGCCATCAATTATAACATCGCGCAACGTTCCTTCTCTTGTGGGAACAAACGTTTGATGCAACTCATCACTTATCGCATATAAAATAGTGATAACAAATGCATATCGATAGACTCCCCGACTCACTACACTACTCGACAAACGTAATGCACGAAAACTAAGCAAATACAGCGCACCGTATTCCAACAAGTGTAGTGTCTTAAAAAACAAAAAATTTAACACATCCTCCTGTGATACGCTCAATCGTTGATGCGAAGACAAGGTGAAAATAAGTATCATCCATACACACACCGGTCCCCAAGCTATAAACCACCCTAAAATCTGGGCTACTCTATTTTTTTGTTTTGTGTATCTACGGTCCATATCTTTATATTGTGCCATATAGCGACAATCGACAACAGCGCAAATCCAGATGCGACAAATGCCAGCGCAATACTAAAAGATCGTAGATTATTTACTGGAACAATTTCTGCCCCAGAAGTGCTACTAACCTCACTTTGTATCTCATTATCACCAGATGTATTATCTACCACTCCCAACACACGCATCTGCCCGTCTGGTGTAATTTGCTGAGTAACTGTGACGATACTGTTTGTGCGAAGAGGTATGATTGTGTGAGCAACAGTGCTCGATGGAGTAGGTACTGGCGTAGGAGAAAAAAGAATTTGTGTCGGTGTGGGCACATGCGTTGGAGTAGGTTGAGGCGTGATTGTCGGGTCTGGCTCGCTTATACTGACCACTAATTCATTGGTCGACCAATCTGCAGTCAAGGATGAACCATAGTAAAAACGAATTTTAAATGAATAATCATTTTCGCCTTTATACCCACTGTCACCATAGTCAACTTTTGTTTGAAGTGAACCATCCCATTCCCCTATTTTTACTGATCGTTGTGTAGAGTTACTCCCACTATTTTTTATCCATACATCATTGTTTTTTGTATATCCAAAATAATTAGATGTACCAGATTGAAAAAACGCTCCTTTTATCAAAATCATTTCACCATCTATAAATCCCGATGGAGATGCGACTACAGTCAAAATATCGTCACCGGAGAGAGAAGAAACTGCTCCCGAAATCGTCATGGATCGGGCAGCGAAAACTTGTGGCGCACATGCGAATAATACTAATGCCAACAATATCCTCGGCAGCATGTACTTCGATTATTGCACATGTAGGAAAAAGCTCAATAATCCACTCCCATGATCTATGTATTTAATCTTTATGACACTACTTGTGCCACAGTTTTGGCTAGAAGAAAAGAGCTCTCCATCGGCTGGAGCTCGAATCACATTACTAGAAGTTGACGTCATATCAAATCCTGTGTGAATTCCACCTGAATATGAATATCGATACGACCACGGTGTCTTTCCAAAAAATTGATTAAGTTGGATAGTGTCACTTATTGGCCATGCCCAGCTACCATCACCTAACGATCGATCACCACCACTCTGCTGATCACTTACTGTTTTGCGCGACAGATAACTGCTTGGGTCTACCCAGTTTCCACCTTTCCGAACCTCATAATGCAAATGTGCGCCCGTCGAACAACCTGGATAACCAGTATTACCGACGAGTGCTATAGGGTCACCTTGTTTTACCGGTCCGATTTTTACCGAATCTACCAATGATCGCTCAAGAGCGTTTTTTTCTGCAAGCGCTTGTGCCAATAGTCGCTGATAGACCACTTCACTACTTTGTGTTTCAGATAATAATATTTGTTTTTCTTTTTTTTGTACTGCTAGCTCTTGGGTGTGTTTTTGTAATTGTAACCTCAACTCTTCTTGTTGCACCTTCTTTTTTTCTCGTGCATCCCTGCGTTCGTTATAGTTAATCTGTGAGAGTTGTAATTGTTTATACAACAATGAGTCTTCTTGTTGTACATGTAAAAGGTATTTTGTCTTTGCTAATAATTCTGCGAAATTTTGACTAAAAAGTACCCAACCAAATTGTGCAGTCGCCGCTCGTTTATACGACTGCGGTATCCGATGTAACACCAGCTCTAAACGTTTTGTTTTTTGCTCTTCAAGTTTATCAATCTGATTATTAAGATCTCCTATTTCCTTCTCTAAAATTGCGATCTTAGACTGCGCATCTGTGACACGAAGGGTGGTGAGTTTTACCTGTGAATCGACAAGGCTTATTTGTTTTTGCAATGAACTGCCTTGAGACTGAAGATCAGTAATTTTTTGTCGTAAACACGCCTCATTACAGCTACCAGAAGTATCCACTTGCGCCGAGACTCCAACGGCGAGCAATAACAAAATTAGTGTTATACCAATAGTTTGTAATAATACTTTCATGCATGTGTTTACGCTCTCAAATATCGAATAAGTGCAATATAACTACCAACCGCTCCCAAGAAAAACCCGATCATCAAATTTCCTACCAAAAACACACCAAGTGCGATAAAAAATGGTGCACCAAAATTTCCCAACACAGAACTTATCGCGGGTATTGCCCCCAAAAATGATGTGAGGAACGGTCGAAACCATAACACAAGCGCTGTCAAAAGAAGTGAAGCGGTACCTGATCCAATGATGCCATAAATGCCTCCTTCTATAATAAATGGAGCACGAATCGCCCATTGAGTAGCTCCGACAAGTGTCAAAATTTCGATCTCATCACGCTTCAACGCCACTTTCATTGCTATAACCGTACCGATGATAAGAAGTGAATCAAGTACAAGCAATAATGCAAGTGTACCTCCAATTACGCGGATTGCATTTGTCCAAGACAGTAACGAGTCTACAACATCTTTTTGATATACTACCTCTTCTATACCTTCACCGCCCTTTATCACTGTAGCAAGCGTCGATAATTCTTTAGGATCAGTTGCAGATATTTCCAAAGATGCAGGTAAAATATCTGCCGTGACCATTTCAAGTAACAATGGATCATTTTTATTTTGCTCTTGATAGATTGTAAGTGCTTGCTGTTTTGATACAAAATTCATCGAGAGAACTTTGCCTGTAGCTTCGAGTTTAGACTTTAGTGTGTCAGCCTCAATCTCACCTGCTTTTGTCGTAAAAAATACAGTAATTTGTGGCTTACTCTCGAAATATTGAAGAATAACCATCGAGGCAGTGGTAGCCAAAAAAAACACTCCACCCACCAAAAAAGTCAGAAACATCGTGAGAATAGCTGCTAAAGCCTGATACGGCGATCTACGTATATGTGTTTTTATGTCTTTACCAAGTGCCATATTATTTACCTCCGTGATGAGATATCTTACCGTGTTTCTCTAGATGATAATGGCCACGAGCTTCGTCGTGTGTAACGCGTCCATGTTCTATAGTCAACGTACGCTTCTTGAGCTTGTTTACTATATCCGCATTATGACTCGCCATGATAATTGTGGTGCCTAGTTTATGAATTTCTGTCAAAATATCCAATATTCCCCATGATGTCTCTGGATCTAAATTCCCCGTTGGCTCATCGGCTAATAGTATTTTTGGACCTCCTACGATCGCTCGAGCGATACTGACTCGCTGCATTTCCCCTGCAGAAAGTTGCAATGGAAACATATTTTTTTTATCGGTAAGACCGACAAGAGACAATACATTATTTACCTCGTGTTCTATATCTCGCTGAGGCTTACCTAATATCTCAGATACCAATGCTATATTTTCGTACACAGTTCGATCCAACAATAATTTAAAATCTTGAAAGACAATTCCTACTTTACGACGCAATAAATAGAGTGTTTTTGGCGTAAGCTTGGAAAGGTCCCAATCATCTATAGTAATATTACCTTCAGTGGGAATAACATCTCGAATAAGCAACCTTAAAAATGTGGTTTTTCCTGAGCCAGAAGGACCAATAAGAAACACGAACTCCCCATCCGGTATTTCTACAGATACATCTACTAACCCAGGGATTTTCCCCGGATAATATTTGGAGACAGAAGAAAATCGAATCATTTCTCTAGCAGCTCAAGTCTGCCGATGTCCATGAGCCACGATACATTTTTTGCGGCAACCGTTTGACCACACACTTTGACTTTTAGGTTAACATATTGGTCCATATCTACGACCGAAGATAAAAGATATGCTGTTTGTGATGGTCCACCCTCTCGAATAAGCTTGTGTGTGCCCTCTCCGTCCATACCTTCTTTTTCGATGACTCCGGTAGCACAGTCTTTAAAGATCGCATCTTTGACTCCAACCACTTTAGGGGTATTTATCGACGTTCCCGCTGTTGCTGCATTTCCTAAACTCGTTTTAGATACGAGCAAGTAGCCCGTACTTACGCCCAATAGCAGCAACAATGTGTAAACAAACATGATGATGAATCGGCTTTTTTTCATATCTGGTTCGATAGGCATTCTGTCCATCGCGTTCAAAGGCCGCAACACCTTATCAGAGTGAGGCATATTCACCTCGTGGGTTGCGCTTTTTTCATGTACAGAAAGACGCTCTTTCATATGCTTATCCATTATCAACGCTTATGAATTTTTTTTCAAGTACGCCAAAATAAAATCTTCTATATCGCCATCCAAAACACGATCTGTATTTGATGTTTCGTACTGAGTACGAAGATCTTTTACCATATGATACGGGTGCAAAACATATGAACGTATTTGATTACCCCACCCAGGTGTTTTGTATTCACCACGAAAATCTTTCTCTTGTTGCCTACGATTTTGTTCCTCTATCTCCCAAAGCTTTGCTCGAAGCATAGAAAGAGCAAACTCACGATTTTGCCCCTGATATCGCTGCGCTTGACTAGCGACGATAATACCGGTGGGTTTGTGGGTAAGTCGTACTGCGGTAGAAACTTTGTTTACGTTTTGTCCGCCTTTACCACCACTCCGATAAAACTCCCAAACCAAATCCTCTTCTTTTATTTCCACCGCCTCGTCGTCTTCGATAAGTGGCCACGCTTCAACCATTGCAAAAGACGTCTGACGAAGCTTATCTGCATTAAATGGAGATTGTCGGACTAACCGATGTACACCACTTTCAGCTTTAAGAAATCCATACGCATATGATCCTGTCACTTGTATGGATATGCTTTTTATCCCAGCCTCTTCACCGGCAGTAAAATCCATTTCTTCCATATCCCAGCCTTTTCGCTCGATGTACCGTGTGTACATACGATGAAGCATTTGAGTCCAATCCATAGCTTCGGTACCACCTTGTCCTGCGTGCAAAACTAAAATTGCATTTCCGCGGTCGTATGGGCCAGAGAGATATAACGCAAATTCAAGTCGTTTAATTTCGGCACGCAATTTATCTTCTTCTCCAAGCTCTGCAAGGAGTTCAAATTCTTCCCCTTCAGCAAGTTCCTTCTGAAGCGCTGCCATTTGTTTCATGAGTTTGGTCGCTTGCGTGGAGTCTTTCCAAAAATCCTGCTGCATAGAAAGCACCTCAAGTTCACGAATTTGTTTTCGTTTACCATCGAGGTCTAACTTGGCAAGAACTTCAGATGCTCTGGCTTTTAATTCTGGATCCATGTGGCTATTCTAGCAGAATCACGCGCTACCCATAACACTTGCGATAACAGTAACAAGAAAAATACCGACAATGAGAAGCAATATTTGTATGATTGAGGAGATTCCTTTACGTTTTTTCAACAATTCAGGGATGAGATCACTTGCAGCAATATAGATAAAGTTTCCTGTGGCAAACGGCACCAAGTATCGCTCAATATTTTCTGACTGCGCAGACATAAAAAGAACAAGAAGCGTTCCTGCTATAGCAGTCGTTGCTGAAAGAAAATTATATTTGAGCGCACGACGATTAGAAAATCCTCCATGAATAAGTATAAGAAAATCACTAAGCTCATGTGGAATTTCGTGTGCAATTACCGCAAGCGTCGTCGTAATTCCAAGTGGAATTGAAACTAAATATGCCGCTCCTATAACAGCTCCGTCAGCAAAATTGTGAATAGCATCCCCAATGAGGGTAAGATACGCGACTGGCTTTTCATCTTCTTGATGCTCATCACCTTCTACATGGTGATGCCAATGTATAAGTTTCTCAAGACAAAAAAATGTCACCATGCCAGCAAGCACTAATGAAAACGCTCCAGAGCCAAGTAACTCAACGCTTTCTGGTAATAACTGCAAAAATGCACTCCCCAACAAAACACCAGAAGATAGCGCAAGTGAGTAGGTTATAACCCCTTCAAGAAGTTTGCGTTTTAGAGAAATAAATATAGCTCCCAAAAGGGATATCATACTTACAAGAACTACTGATACTATTGCCCAAATCGCGATCATATAGCTATCCTCTTACAATCCCGACACAATCCAAAAAATTCCAACGAATGACTCATAACCTGTGCTCCAGTCTTTTTTGTAATCGACTCTATAAGCGTATCTACGTTACAGTTTTCTACCACGCCTACATCTCCACATTTTTCACAAACAAAATGATGATGCTCTGGATTTGCCCCATATTCATACCGAAGCTTTCCTTCGTTAAACTGAATCTCTTTTGCCAGCCCTTTTGCGGTAAACGCGTGAAGAATTCGAAACACAGTGACGTCATCCACCACGAGGTTTTGTTTAGCAACCAGTCTAATAATTGTAGAAACATCTACAGGTCTTTCGGCGTGCTCTAACACATCTAAAACGCCCAAACGTGCAGGTGTTACACGAAGTTTTGACGCACGTAATTCTGCTTTACAATCATGAACCACTGATTTCATATACTGAGTATATGCAACTTACTTGCATTTGTCAACGAAGACAATATTCTGTACACTACCCACATGCGTCGTTTTTTACTTTCCTTATTTCTCTCCGTACTATTTGCCGGCTTTACGCATGTCGCTCCGGTACACGCGCAAGACATATCTGCGGATCGTGATACATATTATCGTGCCCGAGTAGAAAAAATACTTGAGCAAGGAGAACAAATAACAAATGAAATTTCTACACCGTATCAACGGGTAGAAGTCACCATACAAGATGGCAAGCTTAAAGGTCGAACTGTCGTCATAGATCATGGATCCATCTTTAGTATCGACAAACAACGCCTTGTATCCAAGGGTCAAATGGTTGTTGTTGCATTTACCACAGGACAACAAGGCACAAGACTTTTTCAAATCGTAGACACGTATAGACTCAATATACTGCTGCCATACCTAGGTATATTTATTCTTGCAGTAATTCTACTAAGTGGATGGCGAGGAGTTGGATCTATCCTCGGCATGATCATAAGTTTAGGCATCATTTCTCTTTTTATAGTACCCCAAATCCTAAACGGAGCAGATCCACTCACCATAAGTATCGCAGGATGTGTGATCATCATGATATCGACCATTTACCTTGCGCACGGATTCTCCAAGCAAACAACAATCGCACTTATATCTACATTCCTAACCCTTCTTTTTACCGGAATTATTTCGATGATTATGGTCAAAGCCGCACGACTTTCGGGTCTTGGAAGTGAAGATGCTTATTCGCTTAAATTAGGTGCGCAAGGAATAATTAACTTCAAAGGATTGTTCCTCGGAGGTATCCTTATCGGTGCACTTGGTGTACTAGATGACGTGACCACTGGCCTCACGGCTTCAATATTTGAACTCTCATATGCAAATCCCAATATGTCTTTCCACAAACTTACACAAGCAGGATTACGAGTTGGCCGCGAGCATATAGCATCTCTGGTCAACACACTTGTTCTCGCATATGCAGGCGCTTCTCTACCTATATTTATCACACTCATCATCAACCCAAATTCCTATCCACTGTGGTCAATTTTAAATAGTGAAATGATTATTGAGGAGATTGTTAGAACCTTATCTGGTAGCTTTGGATTAGTACTTGCTGTCCCACTAACAACTGTTCTTGCTGCGTGGTTCGTCACACGAAAAAATACTACTCACCGCTCGTAGGCACAGGCGTCGGCTGACTACAAATTAATGCACGAAATTGATCTTGCTCTTCTTTTGGTAATTCGTTAAATTTTTTGGCAAGTTGAACCAATACCTGACTGGTCACTGCATGTTGAGCGGAATCCGCTACGTTTGACACCACTGCAGTTGCTTGCTCTTGCACAAATTCCCCAACACTCATCGGCTTCACAGAAGCCTCATCGGTCACCCCCAAAACTTGCGCCATATTTTGCCCAACTTGGGTTTGCATAACCATTTCCCGCACTTGAGTAAGCTGCTTTGGGCGAGGTTGAGCTGTCACCTTAGGCCAAACCAGACTCGCTATCGAAATCACAACTGCACTTCCCAAAGCTGCTGCTACATATTGGATGAGAGGCATGTGTTTATTATAACCCCTCGGCATGCTATAAATGAACCCTATGATCATAATGGGAGTAGATCCGGGTACCGCACGTGTTGGCTGGGGAGTTATAGAAGAAAATAAAGGTAAATTTACAGCCCTAGCCTATGGCTGTATCACGACCCAACAATCAGAGAAACCAGATGCACGATTACTATCTATATTTACAGAATTTACAAAACTGCTAAAAAAATATAAACCAAATTGTGTAAGCGTGGAAGATCTTTTTTTCTCAAGTAATGCAAAAACTGCCATCAGTGTCGGACAAGCGCGCGGTGTGATACTGTTAGCTGCGGCCATGCAAAAACATGAACTTTTCTCGTATGGCCCAGGAACGATCAAAAAAGCTATTACTGGAAGCGGTGCTGCAAAAAAAGATCAAATGGGAAAAATGGTAACCATTCTATTGCGTCTCAAAAAAATCCCAACCCCGGATGACACTGCAGACGCTCTGGCTATTGCGTTAACACACGGATACTCGTATAAATTGAAAGGAAAACTATTATGATAGCCCAACTTACTGGAAATGTGATCACTACACACACAAACCCCTTAACCATCGACGTACACGATGTGGGCTATGCAGTGTTCGTACCCGAAAAAATGCTATCGTCCGCCCGAGATGGAGAAAAAATCACAGTATTTATCCATACTCATGTACGAGAAGATGCGCTTATTTTATTTGGATTTTCCTCTCGCGAAGAACGCGCTATTTTTGACTTATTACTCACCGTTTCTGGAATTGGTCCAAAAACTGCATTAAACATTATGGATCATGGAGCTCCTGCTGTGCAGAATGCAATAGGACGCGGAGATGTAGACTTCTTCACAAGCATTCCAAGACTTGGAAAGAAAAATGCACAGAAAATCATCATAGAACTTCGAAATAAAATGATCGATGGAGACTTCGGAGTCCCTGGAGAGACATCAAGTGAAACCACAGAAATTATGGAAGCATTACTCTCTATGGGATTTGATCGCACAGAAATTCGCGAAGTTATAAAAAAATTGCCAAACGATACAACGCTTGAGAAAAAAATAACGCGTGCGCTCCAATTACTTGGAAAATAAACACATGGCAAAGAAAAAAACTGTCATTTCAGAAGAAATCATAACACCGGAAGAACAATCACTTTTTGTTTCATTGCGTGCCAAAACATGGCCAGAATTTGCTGGACAAGAACAGGTAAAAAAATCATTACATATTGCCATTACTGCCGCAAAAAAAAGAAAACAGGCACTTGAGCATATTTTGCTTTATGGACCTCCGGGACTGGGGAAGACCACGCTCGCCCACCTTATCGGAAAAGAATTAGGCGCTAATGTGCGTGTTACCAGCGGACCCGCCATTGAACGCGCGGGAGATCTCGCTGCAATTCTGACAAGCCTCGAGCCAAACGATATTTTGTTTATCGATGAAGTACACCGATTAAATAAAGTTGTTGAAGAAACACTTTATCCGGCTATGGAAGACTACGCACTCGATATTGTCATAGGTAAAGGTCCGTCTGCCAGAACGCTACGTTTGGATCTTCCCCAATTCACTATCGTAGGCGCCACAACCCGCGTTGGGCTCCTATCATCTCCCATGCGAGATCGGTTTGGGGTGGTTGCACGACTATCGTTTTATACTCCAGATGAAGTAGAAGAAATCCTAGAACGAGCCGCCAAAAAACTTGGAGTCACATTAGAGCTAAACGCACAAAAAGAATTAGCGAAACGTAGTCGCGGAACACCTAGAATCGCTTTGAGACTTCTCAAGCGAGTGCGCGATGTCGCAGAAGTAGAAGGTGAAGGAATTATAAACACAACGATTCTCGATCGATCACTCGATTTATTTGAAGTAGACAGCATGGGGCTTGATAGTTCTGATAGACGTTTACTTCTAACGGTAATCGATAAATTTGCCGGCGGACCGGTAGGTATAGAAACTATTGCAGCTGCGCTTTCCGAGGACGTCGGCACCGTTGAAGATGTACTCGAGCCGTACTTGATGCAAATAGGATTCCTCAAGCGTTCCTCCAGAGGACGTGTTGCAACGGCAGCAGCGTTTGAACACCTTGGGAAAAAACCAACCAAAAAACAACAAGAGGAATTATTCTAAGTTTGTATGTCAGAAGATAAACAACCTATCTCAGTCCATTGCGTCATGATGTCCACGCTGGACGGAAAAATTGGCAGCGGTATTGCTGGCGTTGATATCGTAGATGATTATTTAGATGTATATAGAACTATAGATGACTCGGTGGCTGGTCCGTATGAGAAAAAGAACATTGCATGGATGTGCGGTAGAGAGACATCCAAATTATATTTTGCTGATAGCAACAGTTCCCCACTTCCGAATGGTACTTCAATCATCGATGATTCAGATTTTTTTGCAAACCCTAACGCAGGAAGATTTTTTGTAACGATCGATACAAAAGGTGTGCTTCGTTGGAAATCGAATAGTGTTGAATTTTTTTCTGAACATGGACCATTACACCTCATTATTATAGTGACAAGATCAACACCAAAAAACTATCTCGCGTATCTGGAGTCTAAAAATATTTCGTATATTATGTCAGAAAATGATGAAGTTCAGTTTGGCACAATACTCACAAAATTGAACTTTAATTTTGATATCTCTACCTTGCTCCTCGAAGGAGGCGGAAAGATAAATGGCTCATTCATGACTCAAGGACTCGTAGATGAAATTCATCTACTTTTACTTCCAATGGTTTTAAACAGAACAAACGCGCCTTCGCTATTTGATTCACAAAACATACAAGGAGAATTAAAACATTTTGCACTCGTAGAATCATCTACCAAACCTCGCGGTAGTGTATTACTTCACTATCGGAAGAAATAACTAACACTCACGTTGGTTAGCTTGATGACCAATCGTTCTGAGCGGTGAAAAGCTTATCATGAAACTCCCAGAACTTCCCCTGTGCTTTTGCACATTCTGCAGCTTCTGCAGCCTTCTGTGCATGTGGGTGAATACTGATAAGTGGAAAGTGTTTGAAAACTAAACGCACTTTTCCATTGTAGTCTTTCATGACCTGTTCGATGGTCGGAAATGCTCGACTGCAGTAAGGACACTGGAAGTCCGAAAATTCTACTATTGTTATCTTTGCATCTTTAGGACCTCGTGAACTATCTGTTTCCGCAAACGTTACCACTCTAGGTTTAGGATCAAACGCACCTTGTTTGCCTGCATCTTGCAAGGCTTGAGAATAATCTGTCATAACATCTGTAGCGGTTCCGGCCAACTCTTTGTCGATAACCTCTTTGAAACTTTCATATGGAAATGCGCCACCCAACAATCTTCCATTTATAAAAAATCCGGGTGTTCCATTTATTCCAAGTGTAGTACCTGCTGCGGTATCTGCATCGACTACAGACTTCTTTTCTCCGCTGTTCATACAGGCAACCAATTTTTTCGCATCTAGCTTCACTTCTTTAGCAAGTGCTCCCATAGCGTCATCAAAAGATTTGTATTTGCTTTTGACGGCTCCCCCAGCGGTAGGTGCGCCACCTTTTTCTAAATATTGCACCTTTGTATACAAAGATCCAAGTAAAAATGACGCAACCATCAAAAGTCCTACCAACACCATTTGTGGCTTGGGCATAGATGGGATTGGCGCGAGAGCCATAGGTGCAGATTGTGTAACTTGAGGAACGCTTGAAACTATTCTTTGTTTTCTAGCCGATGTTTTTTTCATATAGGCCTATTGTAAAAAACATTAATAAATTACGCAAGCCATCAATCGTTATCATTTATTGTAATTATAAACACAGAGTATTAAATATAATCACCATATGATGCAATCACTCATAAATTAGTCTATACTTTTTATATAATATGAAGTTCATAAAAAAATATTGGATTATTATTGTTATCGCATTAGCGCTCATTGGTTTGGTGTTTATTCGCATGCAGAAACCCACAACCACAAAAAAAACGTCATCATATACGGTTAAACGCCAGACACTGACGCAGAGTCTCACCTTATCAGGCAAAATTGATGCAGCAGAAAAAGCAGCATTACGGTTTCAAACCTCAGGACGACTATCATGGGTCGGAGTAAAGGAAGGCGAAAAAGTTGCAAAATATCAATCACTCGCGTCTCTTGACCAACGAGATGTTAAGGCAGCACTTCAAAAGAAACTGAATAGCTATCTAGACACTCGATATACATTTGATCAAACCAATGAAAACTATCAAGATGAGATCATCGATGATCCGCTCAAACGCATTTTAGATAAATCTCAACTTGACCTAAACAGTAGCGTTCTCGATGTCGAGATCCAACATCTCGCAGTCGAATACGCCAATCTTTGGACTCCCATCGCTGGAATAGTCACCAGTATTGGCACAAAAATTGCTGGTATAAACATAACTCCAGCGACGGCAGAATTTACAGTAATAAATCCTGAATCCGTATATCTATCGGTAACAGCGGATCAATCAGAAATAAGCAAAATGCGTGAAGGTATGGTAGCTAATCTCACTTTTGACGCATATCCAGATGAACAACTCATAGGATCTGTTTCTGCAATTGCTTTTACTCCCAAATCAGGCGAATCTAGTACTGTCTACGAAATAAAAGTTTCACTACCAAACATAAATACTGACTATAAATATCGTATAGATATGACAGCAGATGCACTATTTACCTTGTCTGAAAAACCCAACACAATTGCGATCCCAACAAGTGCAATCACAACAAAAGACGGAAAACACACGGTGCAAAAAGTGTCAGGCAAATCTACCAAAACAACTTCCGTTACTATAGGCGATGAATATGATGCCATGACGGAAATTACTAGTGGCCTCTCCGAAGGAGATGTCATAAATGATTAAACTTTCCCACATCACAAAATCATATAAAATAGACGACGAAACTGTATTCACTGCCCTTTATGACACTTCGTTATCGATAAAAGAAGGTGAACTAGTAAGTATAATTGGCCCTTCTGGAAGTGGTAAATCCACGCTGATGCACATCATAGGCTTACTCGATAAACCAACAAGTGGGGATGTGCTGATAAATGGACAAGACATAGCAAAACTTTCAGATGACGAGCTTTCTGAACTTCGTCATAACTTCGTAGGATTTGTTTTTCAACAGTTTAATCTTATAAACAAACTCACGATTATAGAAAACGTTCTGTTGCCTACCGTATATGCACGTACACCCGTATCGTTTTCACCAAGAGATAAAGCAATGGAACTATTAAAAAGACTGGGCATCGAGTCGAAGGCAAATTCATATCCCAATAAAATATCTGGTGGGCAACAGCAACGAGTTGCTATAGCACGAGCTCTTATTATGAATCCACAACTTATCCTAGCTGACGAACCAACCGGTAATTTAGACACAAAAACAGGAAAAGAAATACTCACACTTCTCAAAGAGTTAAACATAAAAGATAAAATTACCGTAGTGCTAGTTACACATGACCCAGAAGTTGCAAGCCAAGCTAATCGCACAATTAAGATTCAAGATGGCAAAGTCTTATGAGTTATTTCTTTATTATCATAAAAGCCGCTCTTTTTGATTTTTCTCGCAATAAAATGCGAACCATCCTCACCTCGCTTGGCATACTAATTGGTGTATCATCGGTTATTTTATTGTTAGCATTTGGCGTAGGACTTCGAGTGTATATAAGTGATCAATTTGAAAGTCTTGGTAGCAATCTTTTGATTGTGTACCCCGGATCTTTTACTGGTGCAAGCTTTCGCCCTGGATCACTCGGTGCTACAAAATTTGATGAACTCGATCAACAAAAGCTTCAACGAATAAATAATTCGATAGCAGTAGGAGTATTTACAAAAACAATTACCGTATCCGGAGGAACTGAAGAAAAACTTACCGATATATTTGCTACTACAGAAGAGATATTTCCTGTACGAAACTTTGAGGCAGAATACGGACGCATCTTTACAAAAGCAGATGTAGAAAAACGTGCAAAAGTTGCAGTGCTAGGTCCAAATATTGCCAAAGATCTGTATGGCTCACCAGAACGTGCTATCGGAAAAATCATAAAACTCAGTAACGTGGCATATCAGGTGATAGGTGTATTGGTAGCCAAAGGTGGTGGTGGTTTTGGTGGACCGAGTTTTGATGATTACCTCTATGTACCCTATACAGCAGTTACCCAATTTAATCCCACAAAAACATTTCTTACCTTTTATCTCAAAGCAGAAACAAAGGAAGATATCGAGCCAATCAAAGCAGAGGCAACACGCATACTGCTACAGCGATACAAGCAAGATGAATTTTCACTCGTTGAGTCTACGGAGATTCTCTCATCTATCACATCAATCTTTAGTATGATCAATTTAATCCTCGTTGCAATCGGTGCCATTTCCCTTGTTGTCGGAGGTGTGGGCATCATGAACATTATGTATGTTTCTGTCACTGAGCGTATAAAAGAAATCGGTATACGACGCGCTGTTGGGGCAACACGGAAAGACATACTCGTTCAGTTTTTAACTGAGTCAGTCATTCTCTCGCTCATCGGCGGTGTGGCAGGATTACTATTAAGCGGACTAATCGTGCTTGGTATCAGACAAGTATTCCCTGCTACAATCGAGCCACTGACTGTTGTTATCGCTATAGGGGTTTCTTCGCTGGTTGGAATAATCTTTGGAGTATTTCCTGCAAAAAAAGCAGCGGACTTATCCCCGATTGATGCTATTCGATACGAATAAATTTATAACGACCGAATTTTCTTAAAGTCTCCCACCATAAGTGGCTTATATTTTGGGAACCGTAGTACTGCAGCAGGATGGATAGTGATCAAATATCGCACGCCATCTTTTTCAAACATTGTTCCATGTTCTTTAAGTACTTTTTTTGCTTCACCCAAAACTGCTTTACATGCAGTACTTCCAAGTAAAATCACGATTTTGGGCTGTATCACCTCAAATTGAGCCATAAGATGTAAACGACCATGATCGATTTCTTTCTGCGTAGGAGTACCACGCTTAGGTAAATATTTTACGGGACTGGTTATAAACACATCGGCCTCTATAAATCCACTTTCGCGAATTAGCCCACGCAACAACTGTCCTGATCTGCCGATAAACGGACGTCCACTCACCGATTCCTGTTTTCCGGGTGCCTCACCGATAAATACTACATCTGCATCAGGATTGCCTTCTCCTGCAACTGCCACACCAATTTTATCTATTTTGCATTCAATGCAATTTGTAATTTGTGTCGCTATCTCATTTAGACGTTTTTGTTTCGTTTGCATACGTAACATTATATCAGGATTAAATTTCCCCCTTGCAAGCGTAAAATATATCAGATAGTATATCCCTACTAGGGGGATATATGGCTTACCGACCAAAAAACACTAAAGAACGAATTCTTCATAGACTCAAAATTGCACAAGGCCATCTAAAAAAGGTTATTGAAATGGTGGAAAAAGATGAATACTGTATAGATGTTATTCACCAAACACAAGCGATTCAGAACGCTCTCAAAGAAGTTGATAACGTCATCTTAGAAAATCATCTCAAAGGGTGTGTGGCTGACTCAATACGCGAAGGCAAACAAGACGAAGCGGTTGCTGAAGTCATGAATATATTTAGAAAATCCCATATATAATATTGTTATGAATTATTGGTCTATTTTTATCACGGGTTTATTTGCAGGAGGACTCACTTGCCTTGCGGTACAAGGTGGGTTACTTGCGTCATCAATTGCTCAGCAACATGAAGATGATCTCGCCCAAGACGCACAAAAAACAAACGAATATATTCCTGTCGTAGCATTTCTGACCACACGGCTTATCGCCTACACAGCGCTCGGCGCCCTCTTAGGACTCCTTGGGTCCGTAGCACAACTTTCTCTACAACTTCGGGCTATCCTCCAATTTCTAGTGGCACTATTTATGATAGGAACTGCACTAAATCTTTTACAGGTTCATCCAATTTTTCGCTATTTTATACTTCAACCACCCAAACAACTCGCACGACTTGTGCGTAATCAATCCAAAAGTAAAAGCATTTTCGGACCAGCGCTTTTGGGTGCATTTACCGTACTCATCCCATGTGGGGCCACACAAGCCATGATGGCATATGCCATCACTACCGGCTCTCCTATATATGGCGCAGTCACCATGGGAATATTTATTTTGGGCACTTCTCCATTATTTTTTCTCTTAGGGTACGCTGCCAATAAACTCGGAGTCATGTTTCAATCAGGATTCAATAAACTTGCTGCAATCGCGATTATTCTTATAGCTTTATACAATATAAACGGCGCAATAGCGCTATCGGGCAGTTCATTCACGTTTGAAAATATTCTTACTCGAATAAATTGCACGATAAGTTTTTGCGATGCATCTGCACAGGTTGGTACCGGAGAGGCAGTGTCAGAGGCAACCGTGTACATTACCCAATCAGGATATCGACTTGATCCAGGTGTCGTATCGCTAAAAGCTGGATCACAGGTAAAAATCAACCTCATAAATCAAAGTGCTGGAGGGTGTATACAAGAATTTACCATTCCAAAATTAGGCTTACAAAAAACTGTAACCATGGGAAACTCACAAACACTCACATTTACCGTACCAGATACAAAAGGCCCTCTGCCATTTATGTGCAGCATGGGTATGTATAGAGGAGTTTTCAATGTCATCTAATTCACAAAATCATACAACGCTTACACTACAAATTGTCGGTATGCACTGCACGAGTTGTGCAATGAATATAGATTTTGAATTAGAGGATCTCAATGGAGTACAAAGCGCAAATACCAACTATGCCAAAGCAATTACAAAAGTAACATTTGATCCTAAAAAAATAACAGTCGATATGCTCTCAGATACAATCCGTAAACTTAAGTACGACGTAAAACCAATATGAAAACACAATCAATGAATGTATTGGGTATGCACTGTGCGTCCTGCGCATCAGTGATCAAGCGCTCACTTCAAAAACTCGAAGGCGTAGAATCCTGTGAAGTAAACTATGGGGCTGAAAAAGCAAAAGTTTCATACGATCCAGAAAAAATAACTATAGAGAAAATGAATAAAGAAATAGATAAACTAGGATACACACTAACTGCTCCAGCAGCGCAAATGAACGACATGGTTCACTCTATACACGAGGGGCATGACATGATGAGCCCGATAACCAGCGATCAATCAGTAAAAGAACACAAAATCAAAGAACTAGCTAAACTCGAAAATCACGTACGAATTATTCTCCCTATGGTGGCAGTAAGCATAGTTGTCATGGGATGGGAAATCGGCGCTGATCCTCTTATGCTTTGGCCAGAAATGCCAGAGATGCTCATGGAGTTTTTCCATCATCTACTTCCAATATTTGCAACGTACGCGCTATTTGTCGTTGGGCTTCCATACCTTCAAGGCGTCGCTCGCTTTTTCAAACATAAAGTTGCAAACATGGACACCCTTGTGGGTATTGGCACATCCGTCGCGTTTCTCTATAGTTTTATCGTAACAGCATTTGAGGCACCACTAGCGGCATTTGTGAATACACAACAAAACTACTATGACGTAACCATCGTCGTCATCGGATTTATCACTCTTGGAAAATTTCTCGAAGCCAGATCAAAGCTCAAAACAGGTGAAGCTATCGAAAAACTTATTGGACTGCAGGCTAAAAGCGCTTTAGTACTTCGTGATGGTAAAGAAATAGAAATACCTATTAATCAAGTAATAGAAGGTGATGTGTGCATAGTAAAACCAGGGCAAAAAATTGCAGTTGATGGTGTCATTATAGAAGGATCATCCTCCATCGATGAATCCATGATTACCGGTGAACCTATACCTGTAGACAAAGGTCCCAAAGATACAGTAATCGGAGCCACTATAAACAAACAAGGATACCTCCGCGTTCGAGCAACCAAAGTGGGGAGCGAAAGCATGCTTGCGCAAATTATAAAAATGGTAGAAGAGGCGCAAGGATCCAAAGCGCCTATCGAACGACTCGCAGATCAAGTTTCTGCTGTTTTTGTCCCAATAGTTCTTGTTATTGCGATCATTACTTTTATCGCATGGCTTATGATTGGAAGCCAATTCATGCCATTCTCTCAAGCGCTAACGCTAGGAATATTAAGCTTGGTTGGGATCCTTGTCATAGCATGTCCATGTGCCATGGGCCTTGCTACCCCTACCGCAATCATCGTGGGAGTCGGAAAAGCTGCACAACTGGGTATTCTCATAAAAAATGCAGAAAGCTTGGAAAAACTTCATCGTATAAATTATATTGTAATGGATAAAACCGGTACGATAACCAATGGCGCTCCACGTGTTACCGATGTTCGTTCCACTAGCGGTCACACCCAATCAGAAGTTATCAAAATTCTCGCATCTCTTGAAAAGCAATCTGAACATCCGCTAGCTCTTGCTGTGGTTTCACACGCGATAGAAAAAAAGATTCAGCTTTCAAAAGTAAAAGATTTTTTGGCAATAGAAGGAAAAGGCTTGCAGGGCACCATCGGTACCATTCGATATTTCGCTGGCAATCTAACACTTGCAACAGATCTTGGCTTATCTATCGATAATGAGACCATAACTACATTTGCCACCCAAGGAAAAACACCAATAATTTTAATGACCAAAAAGACAATAATTGGTTACATCGGTATAGCAGATACAGTGCGAAACGAAGCAAAAAGCACGATCAAACGACTTCATTCGTTTGGCATAAAAGTTGCTATGCTCACTGGCGATAATAAACAAACCGCCGAATATATTGCCAAACAAGTTGGTATAGACCATGTTATTGCCGAAGTTCTTCCAAGCCAAAAAGCGCAACAAATTCAAACACTTCAACATGAAGGACATAAAGTCGCTATGGTTGGTGATGGTATAAACGATGCGCCAGCACTGGCTACTTCTGATGTTGGAATTGCCATGGGAACTGGCGCTGACGTAGCAATAGAATCTGCAGGGATCACGCTCCTCGGCGGACACATCGCCAAACTCCCACAAGCTATTCTGCTTTCTCGAAAAACAATGCGCGTGATCAAACAAAATTTATTTTGGGCATTTTTCTACAACATTATCGGCATTCCTGTCGCAGCCGGAGTACTCTACCCAGCATTTGGACTATTATTGAATCCGGCAATCGCAGGGGCTGCTATGGGGCTCAGTAGCGTATCGGTAGTAGCTAACTCACTAAGACTTAAAGCGATGAGGGTGTAACAGTCCCCACTGGACACACTCCATCTGCCCATAATCCTTTTTTATTTTCTCGAGCTCTTCTTTCTGCGTCAGTAAATTCAGGTTGATACGTATATGGCAATCGGTACGTGTATTCATGAGCATACCCCTCTTCTAGTAACTGTTGATTTATATTCACATCATCCAGAAACACATATCGCAACAGCCGATTATATTTGTCTCTATTTCCTTGTGACTGATCATCGACGAGCGTAACTTGTTTATCGGTAAGGAGTTGCTTTGTTTTTTCTGATGCTTCTTTTCCAAAACATTGCACAAGTCGTCTTGGGTCTACCACCTCGGGCGTATCAATACCTATAAGTCGAACTGTTTCTTTTTTCCCATTAAGCAAAACGCTGATTGTGTCCCCATCTACCACTTTCACTACCCGTGCAGTTGCACTGTTTGTGGCCTCGCTGCTTGTTACAATTCTCGAACTGACATCCATTGGAGTGGGAGTAATCGGCAGTGTATCTGATTGAAATGTTCGAAGTTTGTCTCCTCCTAAAATTAATGCAACCAACACAAAAATAAGTGTTGGCAGAGAAAATTTATTGGCCACGCGACGATAATGAAGGGGTGTTAATGTTTTCATAATTTCGTATATCTATTCAAACATGAATATATGGCATCTGCAAATCGCAGCGCGGCACGCGCGTCTGATTTCAAAAATAAATACGGTTCCGTCAACTCCAGTTCCATAAGATAAAATGTTCCATCTATCACCAATCCATCGACTCGCGCATACAACAAATCTTCTGATATATGATCGAGAATACTTTTTGCTTGTTTTATACTCTCATTTGAAAGAGTTACAGGAATATCTGTGCCACCAAAGACTTCCTGCGATCGAAAATCACCAATTTTGGGAACTTTTTTTACTGCATGACTAAATTTTTTATCAAAAAATATCAACGAGTATTCACCGTGCTCTACTGACTTGATAAATTTTTGTATAATCACGGGTCCAGAACGCAGCAATAACCATACATAAGGAATCCAAAATAAAAATGCAGAAGAAGCAAACTTCTTAACTCGATATGAGGTAGCACCCACAGCAGGCTTGATGACTATCATATCCCACATGCGTACACGACGGAAAATTTCTCCGCTCAAAATATGACACAGCACAGAAGGAACGATTTGGACTCCCAATGTCTCTAATTCAAATAAATATAATTTATTTGTATTGCGCCCAATAACTGCTGGAGTATTCCAAACGCGTATACCTATAGCTTCAAGGCGCGCTAGCCACGCTTGAAATTGCAGTGTGTGTAAATGATAATTCCATGCAGAGCGCAAAACCACTGCGTCATATGCGCGCCACTCCACAGATGTATCATCCCAAGGCTTGGCTTCAACTACTACCCCTTTATTTGCCAAAAGAGGAACCACCAGAGCGTCTGAATCGTTCAAGTTCGGTTGAGCGATCTGGGTAACAAATGCCACACGTTTCATAGCATGATTGTACCAAGGATCCTGCCTCGGGTGGTATACTCGTGGTTATGAAACGGACTGACGTACTAGCACAAACCATTCGTGACCTTACTGATGATGTAAAAATATTTACGTATATTACACTCGACTATCGTCGCAAACTTATCGAATCGCAAGGCGCCAATCACCAAAGCGCCCGAAAAGAAATATCAGAAAAAGCATCACAATTTGTAGAACTTGAGTTAAGACTTGTTTCGGATTCTATAAATCAATTTCGTCATGATGCTTTACGTGTAGACGCACAGTCATTATCAAATATCTATGCACAAAAACAACAAATTATAGCGCATCTCCACCAGATTGCGGGATTAGTCGGACAGATCGTTACTATGTCCCATTGGCAATCCCCTGCTATAGATTCCGCTGTAGTTGATAACGTCGGATCTCTAAAGGGAAAAATTCTTGCCCATTTCAACGACTACACGCGCGACATGCACGTATTGGGAGTTGAATTTGAAAAAGCATATCGCAAGCAGTACATCCCGATCCCGCACACTATCCCTGTTTTTACCTTTGCCACATCGAGCGGTATGGCGGCGATGACAACTGCCGCGTTATTTATCCAAGGAGAAACTCCAAATGATGGCACTATTCTTATGGGCAAATCATGTTATTTTGAGACGAAACAATTAATCAATAAACTTTTTGGCCACAGAGTACACGAGGTAGATTTATCTGACACAGAGCTAACTCGCGACACATGTAATAAATACAGGCCAGTCGCCATATTTGCCGACACTTTAGGCAACGAACCATCTATGCGACAAGTCGAAATATCCGATCTTGTACACCTCGCTTCTGGCGCAACGAGAGATCACGTGTTTATCGTATGCGACCCTTCCGCAAATACATTATCTGCTACCTACATAAAAGGATTCACCTTACCAAAAAACATAACCCTTATTGGGATAGAGAGCCAAAATAAATTACTTCAATATGGCCTTGATCGAGTATGTGCCGGTATTGTCTGGGGAACGGGGTATATTTCACAAAAACTGTATGATTATCGTGACCATGCGGGTACTATATGTCCAGATTCCACCATAGCAACGCTTCCAACTCCCAATCGCGAAATGGCCAAACTCTATACAAAGCGCCTCGTGAGAAATACCGAAGAACTCGTTTCATACCTCCGAAATAACGCAAAAATAAAGACTAAAAAAATTCACGTCATTTACCCTGTCAAATCTCAAGGTGTATATTTAATCCTTCATTGGCGCCAGTCACTCTTACACTCTTACAATCGCTACATTCATCAAGTTGTCGCAGCTGCAAAAAAATCAAACATACAGATAGTCCATGGGACAAGCTTTGGCCTTCAAACTACTCGCATATATACTGTGGCTATGCACACCCAATATTCACATTCGTTTTTACGAATCTCATTAGGAAGCGAAACTGCTTCTCAAATTCAAACCCTCGGGGAACTCCTCACTAAATATCTATAATCACTGGACTTTTGTTGGTGTGGCAGATAGAGTCGCAATTTGTTGTGTAATATAAGACTCAATGCTTTCAAAGTCATTTCCAATTTTTGGAACCAGTATATACTGACCTTTGGCGCTATGTGATGCTATAAGCACATTGTCCTCAGAAAGTGGAATTCGAGACACCTGAAAGTCTAATGGATTGCCATATCTCTGCATAAGTTCAAGCACATAAGGAGCTGTTAGATCTGTTGCGATATACCTATTTACTTGAGTAAGTAATGTTGGAATTTTTACGATTCCTCCAAGTGTTTTAAGCTTGGCTATAACACCCGCAATCAATGCCTGCTGTCGCATAGAGCGATAAAAGTCACCCGGATACATAACGGAATGCCGAGAACGCACAAATTGTAGTGCAGGACTAGCCTCCATGACTTGCTCACCTTTCTCAAATTTTACCGTCTCATATCTACACATAAATTCATGCTCTAACAATTCTCCTGACAAAGTAGCAGTTACGGCTTCTACCACCTCAGGCGATTTATCACATACATCTTTTTCTTTCCCTTCTATCGGGTAATATGTATCTTCAAAAGTAAACGGTACTTTCACTGTAATTGGGCCAAGAGTATTGAGTACACTTTTAAATCCATCAAAACTCACAGCAACATAAGCATCCATAGTCATACCCGTTACTTGACTGGCTGCATATTTGGCCAGATTTGCACCCCCCTCATCCCCCAAATATTGGGACTGACGATTAAGATACTGCTTGGTGTCAAAACCATAAGCATACGCGGTATTTATTTTTTCTTGCACTGTACCATTTGGTAGCAATGGCAGAGGGACCCAGAGATCACGAGGGATGGATATAAACGACACACTTTTAAGCTTTGGGTCTATATGTGCCACCATCATCGTGTCAGTAAGCAATCCGCCTTCATGTGTCCCGCCTCCGTAACCCATG
This sequence comes from Candidatus Woesebacteria bacterium, assembly GCA_018062625.1. Taxonomy (GTDB): domain Bacteria; phylum Patescibacteriota; class Microgenomatia; order UBA10105; family UBA927; genus UBA927. Next base: position 90,526 of record JAGORV010000001.1, on the reverse strand, counting down.
AGTAATATATTCTTAGGTGCTAAAGGATCTGGGGTGGGAGTTGGGGTAGGTGCCACACGCAAAATTCCGCCCGTTTGCTTATTTGCTCGTAGCAACACAAATACTCCTGAACATAATGCGACTGTAATCAATATAATCCCAAGGATTTTTCGATTCATAGGTATCGCATTATAACAAACTATCTAGACAAGTCTGCTGAAATATATATTTTTGGGGAATGAAAGAAGTCCATATATCTACGACTAATTCGTTTTGGGATAATGACACTTCTTCCATTTTTTACCGCTTCCGCACCAACATGGATCATTGCGACTCAAGACTGATGAATTCACTTTTGGAGCCTTGGGTTGTGCTTCCTGCGAAGCGTTTGTTTGTAATTTTCTCGGCTTAGAAATGGGAATTATCGGCTGTGCTGTAACCGCACCTCCCCCTTGTCCCTCGTGGTCATGGTGGTGATGGTGTGGAACCTGATTTGGCGCTAGCTGCACCTGCACTTTAAAAATTCGATGCACTATTTCACTGTCTATTGTTGATACCAAACGTTCAAACATAGAAAATGCTTCATTTTTATATTCGACGAGTGGATCTCTTTGCCCATATCCTCGAAGTCCAATACCTTCTCGTAAATCATCGATTGCATCCAAATGATCCATCCAAAGGTTGTCAATCACTTGCAGGCTAACCCACCGCTCGATTTGTCGTGCCACTTCTTCTCCTACTTGCTTCTCTCGTTGTGCATAAACATCCGAAGATACTTTTATCAAAAACTCTGATATATCCTGCGGTGTATGCAACTGTTCAAGTTGTTTCACAAGTTGCGCCTGTGATGCTGGATCAAATGGGATAATAGAAGTAAATTCTGAAATAATTTTTTCTCGATCGATTGCATGCTCTGCACTATAGATAGTTACAACATTTGAAATTTCTGCTTCAAATTTTTGTAACAATGCATCACGCTGGCTATCACCTTCCAAAATTTTTCTTCTTCGACGATATACTATTTCGCGCTGGCGCGTGAGCACATCATCGTATTCGACAAGATGCTTACGATTATCAAAATGGAAACCCTCAACTTTAATCTGCGCCTGCTCGAGTGCTCGAGATACCATGGGGTGCTCAAGTGGAACATCTTCCGGAAGTTTAAATACAGTCATAAGCTTGGATACTTGATCGCCACCAAACAGACGCATAATATCGTCTTCTAGCGACACATAAAATCGACTAGAACCCGGATCTCCTTGACGACCACTTCGACCACGAAGTTGATTATCTATACGTCGAGATTCATGGCGATCTGTACCGATGACATAGAGACCACCCAATTCCAACACTTCATCATGTCGTTTCTTCCAAGCGGTGATATCTTTTTCATAATTTTTAGGATCTTCATATTCCCACTTTTCTTTTTTGGAACCTCCCAAAATGATATCCACTCCGCGGCCCGCCATGTTTGTAGCTACGGTAACGCCACCTTTTTTTCCTGCCTCAGAAATTATCATGGCTTCTTGTAAATGATTTTTAGCATTGAGAACTTCATGGGGTATTCCACGTCGTTTAAGCGCTTCACTTATTACTTCGTTTTTATCGATAGAGGTCGTACCGACCAATATGGGTTGTCCTTTTTTATGATGCTCGATAATATCTTCTACGATTGCCGCATACTTTCCGCGCACAGTCTTATAGACCATGTCAGAAAAATCTTCTCTCTGCATAGATCGATGCGTGGGCATAACGACTACCTCTAAGTTATAGATTTTCTTAAACTCTTCTGCTTCCGTCGCGGCGGTTCCAGTCATACCTGCAAGCTTTTCGTACATACGGAAGTAATTTTGCAAACTTACAGTAGCAAGCGTTTTACTTTCCTGTTGAATCGCGACTCCCTCTTTGGCTTCGATAGCCTGATGGATGCCTTCACTAAACCTACGGCCGTTGAGTAATCGTCCGGTAAACTCATCAACGATAACCACTTGCCCATCTTTGACTATATATTCCTTTTCACGAGCAAAAAGAGCTCGAGCTTTAAGCGCCGCTTCTATATGATGTACTGTTTCAAAACTAGACTCATATATGTTTCCAACTCCTAACAACTTTTCTACTTTTAATATTCCTATATCGGTAAGATGTGCTGTGCGAAGTTTTTCATCGATCACAAAATCTGTTTCTCCCGTCAGTTTTTCTACAAGCTTGGCATAATCATAATATTTGTGGGTAGCTTCTTCTGCTGGAGCGGAGATTATGTGCGGAGTTCGCGCTTCATCGATAAGAATAGAGTCTACTTCGTCGATAATGGCGTAATGATATTCACGCTGTGCTAACTGGCTCATCTCTGTGGCCATGTTATCTCGCAAATAGTCAAATCCAAATTCTGAATTTATACCATAGGTGATATCCGCTAGATATGCTTCTTTTCGGCTCACGGGCTTGAGATGCATCAGACGCCAATCGCCCGATGATTTATCTTCAAACTCAGGATCGTATATAAACGACTGTTCACTAATAATAGCGGACACCGACATTCCCAACATATGATAAATCGGAGCCATCCATCCTGCGTCTCGACGAGCAAGATAATCGTTTACGGTAACCAAATGTGCACCACGACCCGTAAGCGCATTGAGATATAAAGCAGGGGTAGCAGAAAGAGTTTTTCCCTCTCCTGTCTTTTGTTCGGCAACTTTGCCCTGATGCAATGCTGCCGCGGCCATAAGTTGCACATTATAATGTCGCTCTCCTATAGTGCGACCTGCAGCTTCGCGAACAAGCGCAAAGGCTTCTGGCATAAGATCATCAAGCGTCTCTCCACTACTCAATCTTTTTTTGAATTCGGCTGTTTTTTTGGCAATACCATCGTCTTTCAAACGCTTAAAATCTGGCTCAAGAAGATTTACCTTATCCACGATGGTTTGCAAGGTTTTTATCTCTTTTGCGTTACTGTCTAGAAGGTTCGAGAGGAACTTAAACATGGTCATGTAATTTTACCACAAATCACTCATTTTCGAGCAAGGAAAAACCGATTATTCAAATAATTAGTATGATGCACTTCACGAAATACATCTTTGAGTTTTTCGTCTAAATCCTCCGCCTTATCCTTATACTCACCGTCTCTCAAATAATTCATAAGCATATGTCCATGAGGTAACAGTTTCGATCGAATATCCCTTAAAAACTTCTTATCTCTTAAAAAGTCTGGTAAATCACGAGCTAGGTAAATATCCACTACTATTAGATCAAATTTCCCTTTAGTCTTGCCCACGTATGACTTCGCATCAGCGGTAACAAACGTAAGATTTTGCATCTGGCCTAAACCAAAATATTTTTTTCCTAATTCGATCATCACCGCATCTATGTCTACGCCAGTCATCTGAGCTCTTGGAAACATCTTCGACAAAATATGAATGATCGTACCACCAGCGACTCCCAAATATAATATATTTTTGCATTGCATACCTTCAGTTACATGCAGATGTGTGACTGCATGCGTCCAAAATTTTCGGATGTATTCACTGGATTGGTGAATGCCGTTCACCATAAGTTTATAGCTCCCCGCATCTTCTATCACGCGAATATCGCGATTATATGACGTACTAGTTCTTACAATGGTGCGAGGAAAAATATATGAAAGAAAACTCATAGAGTGCGTATTGCACGCATATTCTAATACAGATGCAGGTAGAATATAATAACTACGTTTCTAAGACCATGACAAACATACTATGAGCATTTCGATCCGCAACGAAAAAATATTTTATATTACAGAGTCCATATCGGGACTTATTTTTCATATGCCTGTATGGGTGGCGTATGAGTTGCAATTTATAACTCTCTCACAGGTTGCTATTGTAGTTTCGGTAAAGCAAGCTGCACAACTGTTGTCAGAACTCCCCACGGGAGCGATCGCAGACCTTTTAGGAAAACGTACATCAATAATTATTGGAAAATTGATCTCTATCTTTGGCATACTTCTGTATATGTACTCCACCAATTTTCAAACGCTTATCGCTGTAGCTATCATAAGTGGTATAGGTGATTCGTTTGTCTCAGGCGCCAAAGATGCATTGGTTTATGATTCATTAAAAACTGATAACCGGCATACTCACTATGCGAAAATTGCCTCAAAAGCATCGCTTATCTTTCAATTATCCTTTGCTACTGCAATATTTTTAGGTGGAACACTAAGTATACTTGGATATAGAGTTGCGATAGGAGCCTCTGTGCTTGCAGAAATAGTAGGACTTATCGTGAGTTTCTGGTTTATAGAACCTGTCATAGATACAGAAAAGTTCACGATACCCCGATACCTCAAACAATTTCGTAATGGCTTTTCTGAGTTATTTAAGTCGCCATACGTCCGTGATATATCACTCTTTTATATAGGTGTCGGCGGAATCACATGGTCTGCAATGATGATGTTTAATACCTCACTTCTTACGACTATTGGGTATACGACATTTCAAATAGGCATCATCGTCGCGGTCGTTCGCGTGCTAAACAGTACGGTATTATTTGGTGCGCTTCATCTAAAAACACTCATCACTAAACATCGTGTGTATCTCTTTTTTCCAATCATAATTATTCTCTGCTATCTTCCAGGATTGGTACTCACAAAAGAGCTTGCGGCTATCGCCGTTGGTGTATCTATCTTTGCTTCAAGTGCTCGATGGGTAGTTCTCGGGGGATATGTAAACGAACATTACTCTTCACAAAATCGCGCAACGGCGCTTTCAACACTCTCTATGCTGGTAGCCCTTGCCGTAGTAGCAACAACAATTATATCAAGTTATGTCATGGACACATTTGGTGGAGTCAAAGCAATGTACACGTTTTTAGGAATCATAGGAGTCCTATTTGTGCTTCCATTGGGACTGCGCATACAATCACGATATCACGCGTCACCTAGCGTCTAATTTCTTTCTTACCAACAAATGGTACTAAAACATCAGGAACACGGATAGATCCGTCTGCCTGTTGATAGTTTTCCATGATGGCCACAAGAATACGTGGCGAAGCAATCGCCGTATTGTTAAGCGTATGACAAAACTTCGTACTACCGTCTTTTGCCTTGTATCGAATTTTGAGTCTTCGTGCTTGGAAATCGCCCATAAATGAATCAGACATGGTTTCTCCATACCCACCGCGTCCGGGCATCCATGTTTCAATATCATATTTTTTCACTTGTGGCTCCCCCATATCGCCAGTGCACATAAGTAGTACCCGATATGGCAATTTCAAATCTTGCAAAACTTCTTCAGAATTGGCCAACAATTCCTCATGTAGAGTAAGAGAGTTGTTCGTTTCTGAAGGTGCAATAATAACTTGTTCAATTTTATTAAATTGATGTATTCTATAGACCCCTCTCGTATCTTTACCATAACTTCCAGCTTCTCTTCGGAAACACGGAGAGAATGCTACAAATTTCTTTGGCAAATCTTTTTCCAAAAGCACCTCGTCGCTGTAGTATGCAGTGACCGGCACTTCTGCAGTACCTGAAATATATACATCATCTTTAGGCAAGTGATACACTTCGTCACGACTCCATGGGAAATGTCCTACGCCAAAGAAAGTAAATTCTTTTGTCAGGCTTGGAGCGATCAGTGGTGTATACCCCTTTGCGACTAGCTTTTGGAATGTATACATAAGCACTGCCAACTCAAGCATGGCGCCTTCATTTTTCAAAAAATACGCGCGCGATCCGCCGACCTTGGCACCACGATCAAAATCTATGAGATCCAAAGATCTTGAAAGCTCTATATGATCTTTCGCAGCAAATTCAAATGCAACCGGTTCTCCCCATTTTTTCACCTCAACGTTTCCACTTTCATCTTTACCCACCGGAACACTTGGGTCGGGAACATTGGGAACAGTAAGCATCGCTGCGTTAAATTGCCCTTCAACCTCACGTAGACTATCTTCTATTTCCTTGAGTTCGACCTTGATTGCTTTTCCTCTGGTATTTGAATCGTCTGAACGCACTTTACTAACCTCATTGCGCTCAGTACGCAATGCATCGGATTTTGTAATAAGCTCTCGACGAGCATCATCTAATCTGAGCAACTCATCCCAATCGACCACGCGATTTTTGTTTACTGCAGCGAGCTTACACAATTCTAAATTTTCTCGAATGTATTTAATGTCTAACATAGGTCTCCTTTTTTTTATAAATAACCAATAAAAAACACGCAACGTATGTGCGTGTTATGGGTCCGATGATCTTCGGACAGGTGCCACCCTAACATGTTCTTAATTTATAGCGATTACGGGCTTATCCGGACAAGTTTGTTACCCCTGTCGGCTTGGCAGATGGAATTCCGCCTCAAATGCCTTTCTATACCTTATTATACGAGTTACGCGTCTTGTGTCAACTCTGCACGAATAATTGGTTTAAGCTGATCTAATGCTCTTTTACGATGATTATATAAATCATTTTCGCTATCGGTAAGCTCATCATGATTATAATATTTGTTTATTTCTGGCAAAAACAATATTGATCTGAATGGAAACCCTTCACTCCGAGTCCCAGTGGGAATGAGTGGGACTACACCGCGCACACTGGCCTCTGCTGTATGAATCTGTCCGTCTGGTAACACAAGAGCTAATACTAGTCTCAGCTGCGCACTGCGCTCGCCTTCTGGCACATGACTCATACGCTCAATCGTGTATGCGATCAATTCATCGTCAGAGCTTTCACGAGTTTTATCTACCCATCTATGAGACTTCACCCCAGGCTCTCCGCCTAATGCATCTATCTCAAATCCACCGTCATCAGCTAGGGTGGGAAGGTTTGACTCTTTCGCATAATAGGATGCTTTGAGTATGGCGTTTTCCTCAAATGTAACTCCCGTTTCTTGTGGAAAATCCGTAATCCCCGCGTCTCGCAGGCTCACCAATTCAATTGGAATATCTACCAAGAATCTCTTAAGTTCTGCGAGCTTTCCGGGATTGGTGGTGGCTATCAAAAGTTTGTTCATTACAATCCAAGTTCTTCGTGATGCTCCTGCATCGCTTTCAAGGTAAGTTGCATGAACTCTTCAAGTGATATACCAAGTCTCTCTTCACACTGAGCTATCTGCTCACGAGAAACTGCTTTGGCAAATTCTTTATTTTTCCATTTTTTCATAATGGACGATATCTCTACTGTTTCGAGCTTTTTATCGGGACGAATAAGAGTTACCGCCACAATAAAGCCAGTCAACTCATCGACTGTTTCTAGCGCCCACTCCATGAGACCATCAAGCTCTGCTAAATGCGTATGTTTACTATTGTGAGACATGAGTGCATGCACAATGGGCCCGTCTGTAATCCCAAGGTCAGCAAGCCATGCAAGCGTTTTTTTCGTATGCTCTTCTGGTGTATCTTTCGTCTCTTCCCAATCTGCATCATGCAAAAGTCCCATGGCTTCCCATACGTCTGGGTCACCACCAAGTTTATTTGCCAACGCCCGCATCGCAAATCCCACTGCATACATATGTCGACGAAGATTTTCATTTTGCGTATGTGTGTGAAGTAATTCTTTTGCTTTCTCTTTGCTTACTATATGCGCAGGATTTATCTGAGTAGATGGTGCTTTAACAACATGAGGTTTTTCTTCATGAGGAGCTTTTCCCTCAGGGCGTAATGTGGGAAATACGATAACTTCTTTTATGCTTTTTGCATTTGTTAGTAGCATAGTAAGTCGATCTATTCCTATGGCAATGCCACATGTAGGAGGAAATCCATGCTCAATTGCAGTCAGATAATCATAATCAGTTTGATGCGCCTCATCGAACCCAGCTTCTTCACGTTTCTTCTCTTGCACAAACCTCTTGTGTAAATCCAATGGATCGTTCAACTCTGTATAGTTGTTCCCCAACTCTGACCCAAAAGCAAACATCTCAAATCGTTGAGTAAAACGAGGATCAGCACATTTTTTTGCAAGAGGAGAATTTTCAACAGGATAATCATAAATTATCGTCGGTTGTATAAGTTTATCTTCAACCACTTCTTCAAATGCGAATGCGATACATTCTCCAATTGTCTGAAATTTATCAAGCTCTTTAAACTTGTTAGGACTAATTTCCATCGTTTGAAGCGATCTCTTTGCTTCGTCAAGTGATTTCCATGAAAGAGGATCTATACCAGTATATTTTTCTACTGATTCGACCATTCGCAAACGCGTCCACGGCCGCTTAACATCTATATCAACACCTTGATAATCAACTTTTGTTTTGCCTAACACTTTTAATGCTGTTTGTTCTACAATTTCTTCGATTATATCCATGCCAAATAAATAATCTTTATAGGCGATTTGCGCTTCAAACATAGTAAACTCAGGATTATGGTCATGATCCACCCCTTCGTTACGAAAAACTTTGGTAATCTCAAATACACCATCAAATCCTCCGACAATCATGCGCTTTAAATACATCTCATCTGAAATACGTAGGTAAAAATTTGCATCAAGTTCGTTATGATGAGTAGAAAATGGACGAGCAAATCCTCCACCATAAACAGGTTGTAACGTTGGCGTTTCTACCTCTAAATATCCTCTATCTGTCAAAAAATCTCGTATCGAATCTATAATTTTACTTCTCAATTCTAAGCGATTTTTTACTTCGCGGTTGAGGATAGTATCCAAATATCGCTTGCGATATCTCTCTTCAACATCTTTAAGACCATGCCACTGATCAGGAAGAGGAAGTAATGTTTTTGTAAGCATCTGCAGATTTTCTGCAAACACAGACACCTCCCCAACTTGCGTTTTTCCAATTTCTCCCTGAACTGCGACAAAATCACCAATATCAAAATATGACACAATGCTAAACGCTTTGGCTTGACACACATCAGCCTTGAGTACGATTTGAATTTTTTCAGTTCCGTCTTGCACGTCCCAAAACGAAAGCTTGCCATGTCCACGCATTCCTACGATGCGCCCAGTTATGGCCACTGTTTGCCCTTCCATTTGCCGAGCTTGGACAACAGTTTGGTCTCGCACCACTGAAGCAGGATATGGATCTATACCAAGCTTACGAAGGGCTTCCAACTTATCTATACGTGTTTTTCTCAATTCATCAATTGTTGCCATAGTGGTTGTATTATCGTACATCTCTCTCTCATGCTCAATACCTTGATAGTAAATGCCGTTTTATCTGTCCCTACTATTTTACGGACCCAAACCCTTCTACAAATGTTTTCGCTACTTGCCCCAACATGGCAGTGTTGTATCCGCCTTCTTGGATAAGTACCGTTGGTAACCCAAGTGAAGCTATAGCGCCTGCCATATGCGCATAATATGCAGTCGATAGATCAAACCTTCCGATAGGATCATCTGTATGCGCGTCATATCCCACAGACACCACCAGATACTCTGGGGCAAAAGCTACTATGCGAGCGAGCGCAGCTCGAAGCGCGATATCATAAACATCATCAGACGTATGCAATGACAATGGAAAATTCACCGTATATCCTAACCCTTTTCCTTTTCCAGTCTCACTTGCTCGTCCTGAAAAATAAGGAAACAGCGAATCTGGATCTCCGTGAATACTTACCACCATCACATCATCTCGTTCGTAAAAAATATGCTGCGTTCCATTTCCATGATGCACGTCGATATCAAGGACACATACTTTTCCTCTGCAGCTTAGGTATTCCGCTGCAATTGCCGCGTTATTGAAGTAACAATACCCACCCATTCGAGCTCGCTCTGCATGATGCCCAGGAGGCCTGCAGAGTGCATATGCCACGCGCTCACCTCGACGCACATGCGATGCAGCGGTAAGCGCTGCCATAGCTGATCCACGTGCCGCTTCATAGGTCGCACTACTTATGGGTGTATACATGTCAAAACTATACATACCACGCAACCCAACTTCCTGAGAAGTAAACTGATTTTCTCCATAAGGAAATACCGACGGGTATACATAGGTAGATTTAGCCGCACGACCTGCTTCTGCTATATAGCTTACATAAGCTGGATTATGCACTCGCTCTACCCACGACAGTGGGAATCGTTGCGGGAGAATAAACCGCATGCCCTCTAGGGGCTCAAGCGCTGCTTTAATATTTTCTATCCGCTCAGGCACCTCAGCAAACGGGTCGCGATTGCCGTTAAATATTTCATTTGGCGGACGATGTCGTACATGACGAGATGGATAAACAACGATCATATACTACCTCCTTCTGTAACTTCTGGTTTTATATGCGACAGTATGATTTGCCTTGCTTCTGGGTTAAATTGTTTTGCTTTCGCCTCGTCTGACACAAACATAGGAGTGAAACTCCTCAAGCCCTCTGGTATGTGTCCATCTCCCACCGTCACATGTTGCTGTAGGATTTGTGGCACGGCAAGCCCATGGATATTTCGTGGCGCAATCTCCATACCAGAAGCCAATCCCACCCTATGAGCTCGAGAAGTAAAGTTTGTTTCAGCAAAGATGGTAGGACTCGGGAGCACCCCAGATAAATCTTCCAATATTTGTGCGGATATATGTGCATTGGTCGCGGCCATGTAGCCTTTCCCTGAATCTCTACTACTCCATTCGGATGTCTCGACAAGGGGGACCGCAGGCAAACCATTTCCCACTCTCATATCCGCTCGTTCTGCGGTAGCCACGGCGACTAAATCACCCTGAGGATTTATAAGCCCACTAAACCAAACAGTTTTTTCACGACATGCCGCACGTGACTGCCTCTCTAAATCCATAGCTCGCATTGCAACCCCTTGTAACTCCCAACCGAATGTCGACCTCCATAGGTTATGAACCGCGGGTACAAACTCCTGAGGAATTTGTGAGATAAATTGATACCCATCTCTTCGTAAACTCGCTATTCGTTCTGCTAGGTTTATGGGTCTCATGCGTCGATAATCCTGATCCGCTTGCACAAGTCGCGTCATTTCAGACACAGGCACACTACTTGTTCGCGACTCATGGTTTCTGGCACCCATAAGTACCATAACGCGCTCACCAGTCTGGGATAGCCGCAAGGAAGTAGGAAACACAGTTTCGACAACGCCTCGCAACTGATCGTCTCGCGCAATCGCAGGGAGCAATCCTTCTGGCACTAGGAATCGCCCCACGGTACGAGTGACCCCTCGCCGCTGTTGCGCAATCACTCGCTCGGCGAGATTATTTGCACGTCTGATAACAGAAAGATTATCCAAAACGCCAAAATCAGACTGTAAATATCCTCTGTTATCTCCACGCAAAGACACGCCTGACCGCGCCATGCTTTCGTTTACCCCATTTGATTCTTGTATTTCTACGCTCATATATATCCTTTCGCCCACAAAAAAACCCCTCCTGAGAGGGGTGTTATGTGAATATTGCCTAGTTGTTTATGTTATTCCACAAGCACCTCTCCCGGTTTGGGATTGTTTCTTCGCTTTCTTACTGATCAAAGAAAAGGTGTTCATAGATACAAGTACTTACATATACACGTATATTTACATTGTGTCAACATACCAAAAACCCGCCTTTTGGCGGGTACGTACGGTCTTTTTGTGCCTATTACTCTATGCGCAAAACTTTGTAGAGAACTTTGCCCGCCGGCGCCTCTACTTCTACTTTTTCGCCGACCTTCTTACCGATCAATGCTTTGCCAAGTGGTGATTCATGAGAGATTTTTTTAGCCATAGGATCTGCTTCCCATTCCCCTACGATAGAAAACACTTCTTCTTTACCATGGATATGGAGCGTCACTTTGCAGCCTACGTCTACAGATCCTTTCGGGTGTGATGTCACAAGTTTTGCATCATGGAGAATCTCTTCTAATTCTTCTATTCTGCCGTCCATAAATGCCAAATCTTGTTTAGCGGAAGAATACTCACTATTCTCAGATAAATCTCCTTGATCCCGTGCATCGGCAAGCCGTGCAACAGCGGCTGGGCGTTTCACCTCTACCAGCTCTTGATGTTCGGCTTTTAATGTATCTAAACCTTCTTTGGTTAAAATAACTTTTTTATCCATATTCGTAAAAAAAACCTCCCCATTCGTGCCGTCACTAGGGAGAAGTGTCTCAATTAACTTTTGTGATCTTCTCAAAATTATAAAACCTTGTCAAGGCAGTATTACACAATACAAATATATAGGTAAATACAAAACATATCAATATAACTATATGCTATAAACAGACTGATAGAATGCCCTAAATTTGATTTGTAAATAAGAGTATATTATGATGCACCAAAGACAAATTTATCTATGCGAACATATCTAGAACTCTCACCAGCAAGCGGTCGCAGCAAAAAACACATTGTAGAAGTAAAAAATCTTACTCACATCGGAATATCTGGATACCAAGAGAGAAGTAAACATCGTATTACTGTATCGTCTCAAGGACTGGTTGCGGCTTGGTTTGACGATGCTGCATATCTATCGGGTCCAAGTCACGTAGAATCAAATCTCGAAATTCCGTTTCCACAAGCATCTGCACTAGGTAGAACAAAACGCTCACTAAATATGACAAAAGGTGAAAATGCTGTTTTTGCTCAGATAGGAGAAGCACATCCGTTTGTCCTTCATGGACGTAAATATAGTCGTTTGGAAGTAGTAGTAAAGTAATCCCCATTTTATGTCAGACTTTGAACGCATTCCCAAGACACGCCTCTGCGCACATTGTCGGGCGGAACGACCGAGGCTATGTCAGGCCAAAGAAGATATTTTGACGAGTCAACTATTTTCTATGCTCAGTGCGGATCTTTGGTTGCTCGATCATCCAGAACAAATTCCAGAATATGTCGAACGTAACAAATTAGAAGCAGCATGGCCAGAAGTGGAGGCAATTATCAAAACAGCTAGAGAACGCAGATGCAGATGGGTGAAATGAGCGCGAAAATAATTATTTCTCTACCACGCTATATGCGTAAAGTGTAGTACCAGAATACGTTCCAGTAATCGCAACGTTCTTATCCATATACTGCCCAAGCTCAATCGTCTGCGATGCGATTCCAACTGTCTTTCCGTTACCATCGATTAATATATAAGAATAATCATCTCCGCGACCTGTCATAAGTTTTCCCTCGAGTGTAACTGTTTGCGCTGTCTCAGAACTTGTAGGCTCAGCAGTTGGTCGAGCGAGATATTTATATCCAAAAAATCCTGCACCGCCGAGAACACCCACAACCAACACCAAGATTATAAATGCTTTCATAGAATGATTATATCAATCCAACAATTGTTGCAAAGAGCCTATTTTATTTTTTATAAAGATGATGTTTCCAATATGTTTTAAATATAGGCAGTGTAAGCGTAGACAAGAAAAATCCAATCGTTGGCACGACTGCATTCACCCACGGATTTTCGACTCCAATCGCATACATATACAGACCCAGCGAGATGTATGTGAACACCATCAAAAGTACTTTGCGCAACAAGCTTGTTTCCCACAACTTATCTAGCTCCACAGAAGCGTTTCTATCTTCTATAGTTTTTATACGCGATTCTAATTCTGAAAGTGTCGACATGAGAAGATTATAGCAAGAAATAATTTGGGCTGCGGACCTGCAAGCGGGTTCTCAACAAGAATAGTCATAAAAAAATCCGACAAGAAATCGGATTTTTTATGAGTACCCCCAGTGGGATTTACCCCAAGAGTACTTCTCACTCCGCTTCGCGTCGTGATGGGCGCGTACCCAAAGGGTTGAACCCGAGGGAGTACAAAAAATCCAGCATGCATGCTGGATTTTTTCTAGTACCCCCAGTGGGATTCGAACCCGCGATTTGTTCCTTGAGAAGGAACCGTCCTAGGCCGCTAGACGATGGGGGCGGCGAGCCTTATTGTATCATTTTTAGCCTGAGGTTCTAAAGACTGCAACTCTATGCATTTTCTTGTCACAAAATCATATTTAAACAATCATTCATAAGCGTGCATAATTTTTCAGCGTCACTTCAGCCCAAACATGCTATAATTTCCACTGCCTAATCGTATTTACACTGCTCAATATATTTTTTCATGGAGTTAGCCTCAACAAAATTACATCGAAGCAAACGTAGACAACGATTTTTTTTGTTGATCATCTTGCTCCTTATTTGTTGGTGGGTATACCGTCTTATCCAACCCAAAGAACCCACAATCATCTCCCCACTTCCTGATGTCGAAGTCAAAGCCGCAACTCATATCACCATCCCATTCTTTACCAAAAAAAGAAATGCTGATGACCTCACAGACAAAATAAACGAACTTATTGGAGATAATTGGGACAACTACTCCGTCATGGTAGATGATTTTTCTGAACCATTTAAGGTAGAGATAAGTGAAGCAGAAATTTTTACTGGGGCTTCGGTAAACAAAGTACCTATCCTCGCTGCACTGTACTACTATGCCCAAAAAGGAGACATAGATCTCGATCAAGTGATCACACTGCAAGCAAACGAAATCCAAGACTATGGTACAGGATCTATTCGTTATGACTCTCCCGGAACCACATATTCACTAAAAACCTTGGCACGCCTCATGATGAAACAAAGTGACAACACAGCTGCCTATATCCTCGCCACCGAAATCATAGGTTTTGAGAGACTTGCTCAAGTACTAGAACTTTGGGGTATGCCTCAGACAGATATGGTAAACAATAAAACATCAAACAAAGACATGGCATTACTTATGCGAAAAATATATGAAGAAAAAGTGACCAACCATGCACAAACTTTAGAAATGCTTTCGTTTATGAAAGATACCGATTTTGAAAAACGCCTACCAGACAAATTACCTGATGGCGTTACCGTATACCACAAGATCGGCACTGAGGTGCGTACTATACATGATGTAGGAATTGTCACAGATGGAAAACTCACCTACTATATCGGTATTTTTACGACAGATGTCGATGATGATCCGACTACAGAAGAACTTATGGCAAAAGTATCAAAGCTTGTCTACGACTATCTCAAACCCTAATCTTTACACTTTCTTCTTTTTTGGTTTCAGAGATGTTGGAATAGCAATAGGAAGCACATCATCCATAGATTCTGCGAAATGAAACTTCAAATCAGCAAGTACTACTTTTGGAATATCTTCCAAATCTTTTTTGTTGTTCTTTGGCAAAATCACTTGTTTGATTCCTGCGCGGTGTGCTGCTATAACCTTTTCCTTCACTCCCCCTATCTCAAGCACTCGCCCTCGAAGCGTCACTTCACCAGTCATTGCAACCGTTCGTTGAACTGGTTTTTTGGTAAGGGCAGAAACAATTGCTGTTGCGATAGCCGCCCCAGCAGAAGGACCGTCTTTGGGCACTGCGCCTTCTGGCACATGCACATGGATATCGAGCTTCTGATAAAACTTCTCAGCAAGACCTAATTCTTTCCATCGACTTCTGGCATAGGAAAGTGCTGCCTGAGCGGACTCTTTCATCACATCGCCTAGTTGACCTGTGAGAATCAGAGAACCACGTCCGGGCATAAGTGCTACTTCAATAAAGAGAATATCTCCTCCTGCCTCAGTCCAAGCAAGTCCTGTAGACATACCTACTTCATCCTTTTTCTCTGCTAGCGTGGAACTAAACTTGTACGGACCCAAATATTTTTGCAAGTCATCTGGCTTTAGAGATATGGCGGTGATCTTTTTTTCATCCGTATCGGCAATTTTTTTCGCTACTTTTCGAAATACGGTAGCTACTTGTCGTTCTAAACTCCGCACTCCCGCTTCTCTGGTGTATTTACGGATAATCTCACGAATTGCTTCTTCGGATAACTTGACCACGTCTTTTGGAATTCCATTTATCTCACGCTGTTTTTCAAACAGAAAGTCACGAGCTATGTGGAACTTCTCATCTTCTGTATATCCTGCGTATCGGATAATCTCTAGACGATCTCGAAGTGCAGGCGGGATGGTATCCAACTGATTACACGTGGTGATAAAAAATACGTCAGACAAATCAAACGGTGCTTCTAAATAGTGATCAGAGAAGGCATTGTTTTGTTCAGGATCCAATGCCTCAAGAAGTGCAGAGGATGGATCACCACGAAAATCTGTCCCAACTTTGTCTATTTCATCCAACATAAAGACTGGATTTTTTGTTCCCGCTTGCTTAATCCCTTGGATAATGCGTCCTGGCATAGCCCCTACATATGTTCTTCGGTGTCCACGAATTTCTGCTTCATCACGGATTCCACCCAGTGACATTTTTACAAACTTGCGACCCAAAGATCGTGCTATAGACTTGCCTATAGAGGTCTTTCCGACTCCCGGTGGTCCTACAAAACATAAAATAGTTGGAGCCACTGCTTTACTCTTTTTCTTGTCGGTATCGGTAGATTTGGTTGGTGCTGCTTTTTCTTCCTCTTCTATCTGACGTGTGCGAAGCTTCATGACAGCGAGAAATTCCATGATGCGCTCTTTCACTTTCGCCAATCCATAATGATCTTGATCAAGAACTTTTTCTGCTTCAACTATGTTTACACTATTGGTACTGGCGACCGACCACGGAAGTTCGACGAGCCAATCTAAATATGTACGCACATAGGAAGACTCGGGATTGTATTGAGACATCTGTGCCAAGCGTCGCAACTCTTTTTCTGCTTTTGCCCGCACATCAGGTGGCATACCTGCTTTTTTAATTTTATCTGCCAATTCTTTCGTTTCTTTATTTTCTTCATTCTCGCCCAACTCAGTCTCAATGGTTTTGATGCGCTCACGAAGAACTTGCTCACGGACATTTTTTTCAAACTTTTCCTGCGTTTTGGTCGCTATCTTGTGTTCGAGATCAAGCACTTTTACTTCCTTGGACAAATAGGCTACCTCTTTCTCCAATCGCTCCTTAACAGACGTCACTTGTAGTAACTCCTGTCGTTCACTAGGCTTGATATCGAGAACCCCAGCCACCTGAAAGGATAATGTCTGTGGAGACATACCGCTCATGATGTTCATAAATGTCAAAAAATCCATGGTCTTACCGAGCTTTACTGCACTTCGAAGTTGTCCGGTAAGATGATTAAACAATGCCTTGGTTTCTTCATCGTCTTCGATGACGTCAGCAAGCTCAGCGACTCGTGCGACAAAGTATGGCTCTACAGCCTCAAATGAAGTAAGTTCAACTTTGGATACTCCACGCACAAGCGCATTGATCTCGCCTTCGTTTCGCATCATTTGCACGATCTCTCCGACTGTTCCGGTCTCATACAGATCGCTTGGGGTCGGATCATTTATATTTGAGTTTCGTTGCATGACCAACACAATACGTCGACCCGCACTTTGTGCGGCTTCTATGGCTGAGACAGAGCGCTGTCTACCAAATGTGAGAATCATTTCTGTCCCTGGAAATACTATACCGTCGCGAATCGGAACTACTGGAAGAACTTGTTGTGAACTATCGAGTGGTAGTGTCATAATTTTTTTATAAATAGGTCAATTAGCAGTCAAGTATAGCAAGTGCTAATTTTTTAGTCAACCCCTCATTTTTGCCTTTTGAAGATTTTTCTTGTTACATTTACACGAACTCATTGATCAGACCATCCAAGTTAGATATTTCGAGTGGCAAACTAACCAATGGCCCCGAGGCTAATGCTGGTTCACGATCTTCACTTGTTGGTTTATCTTCTTTATAAAAAATTCCAAGAGGAATTTTATCTCCCCACTCAACAGCTTTTTCTATCGCTTTCAATCTTGTGTCAGGCACGTATCCTTCTTCTGCGAGTTTGTACAATCGCTGTCTGTACCACTGATATGTATGCACTTTATCAAACGTCACACATGGCTGCAACACATCAACGACAGAGAAGCCTTTATGCGCAATAGCTGCTGCCATAATTTCAGTGAGTCCTGGTAAATCCCCAGCAAACCCTCGCGCAGCAAATGTGGCCCCTGCAGTAATTGCTAATGCCAACGGACTAAGTGGCTCGTCGGTTACACCTTCTGGTGTAGATTTTGTTTTAAACCCTGCTTTGGCTGTTGGAGCTGCTTGACCCGTGGTCAATCCATAGACTTGATTGTCATGCAAAATTACAGTCAGATCAGGATTTCTTTTTGCCGCATGAATGAAATGATTTCCCCCTTCGCCCAGAGCATCACCATCTCCCGACACAATGACAACGGGGAGCGTATGATTGGCGAGCTTAGCGCCTTGCGCTACAGGGAGCGTACGACCATGAAGACCTATAAATCCATACATCTTCATCCAGTCGTACATGTTTCCGTGACACCCTATCCCATACACTACTAATCCTTGATCAGGAGCTATACCGACTTTTGCAAACGCACCTTGTAATGATTTCCAAATACCAAAATCTCCACATCCAGGGCACCAAGATGGAAGAAAGCCTGTATTATAACTTTGCGCAGAGAGTGGTGGTGTCATAGGTTAAGTAATGTCTCCAATTCGTTCGATGATTTCCTCAGGTAACAGAGGTCGACCATCATATTTTAATATCTTTTCTTTTATTTCATAACCCGTACTCATACGTATAAGTGTCGCAAGTTGCGCTGTGGCATTTTGCTCAACATCAATAACTCGCTTAGCGCGCGCAAGCTGCGCGGCTACTTCTGTTGAAGGAAATGGATATAACCAGTTCATGTAGAGTACAGAGACCTTCTTACCGTTTGCTTGAAGCATTTCCATGGCGGTTAGTACTGCGCCCTTGGTAGAACCCCAACAAACGAGTGTAACATCAGCATCCAAATCACCAAAAACTGGAGGGACTGGAATATCGTGCTTCATCGCTTCTGCTTTTCGAAGTCTTTTATCCGACATGAGTATGCGACCTTCTGCTGTATCGGTCATGTGACCTGTGCCGTCATGCTCATATGAGTTGGCATAATACACACCATTTTTCGTCCCTGGTACGCTTCTTGGAGACACACCATCAGATACTGATGCATCATATCGTTGAAATTCTCCGTCTGCCTTTCCCGTATCGCCCAATATAAGCTTGCCACGATCAATAGGCACTGGTTTCTCTAGCACTGATACAGGCAAACTCCACTGGCTTTCATTAAGATATTTGTCGGTAAGTACAAATACCGGAATCTGATATTTATCTGCCATTTCAAATGCGAGTCTCGTCAACGAATATGCTTCCTCTGCATCTCCTGGGGCCAGAACTATGCGAGGGAAATCTCCGTGTCCTGCAAATGTGACAAAAAGCAATTCTCCTTGCTCTGTATATGTGGGCATACCTGTTGCTGGGCCTACCCTCATACCCATATCGATGACTAGGGGTACTTCCACCATTCCCGCCAATGACAAGCCTTCTACTTGGAGGGCAAATCCTCCACCACTTGTAGCAACCATACTTCGCACCCCAGCGACTGATGCGCCAATCGCCATATTTATTCCTGCAATTTCATCTTCTGGCTGCTTGTACACCAGTCCCAGTCGCTTGGCATGATCCGCTAAAAACGTGATAAGAGAATTTATGGGTGTCATGGGATAGATAGCTGCAAATTTGAGCCCTGCTCGCACCGCTCCAAGCCCAAGTGCTTCGCTACCATTTACTATGGCAATTTTTTCGTTGAATGAACCTGTATCTAGATGTAACGATGTTTCTGTCGCAAAATGTTCTTTCACATAATCGTATCCAGCCTTGGCAATTTTTACATTTTCATCAACCACTTCTTGGCCTTTATGCAGGAATTGTCCTTCAAGCACATGTACAAAACTTTCAAACGGAGCACCAAGCAGCGCTACAGAAGCACCCAGCGCCACTGTGTTTCGCATCACGATATCTGCACTCAAACTGGTGATTATGTCTCGAAGTGGTATAGGAAGCAAATGCACCGGCTTGGGAAAATCATTGGCAGTCCATTCTTTGTCTTTGGGATCATATATCACCAGTGCATTCTCACTAAGCGCTTCTGCGTGTTTTTCCACAGATTCAGCATTTAAAGCGACTAGTAAATGCAGATCTCGATTCATACCCATGAACTTTTTCGTTGCAATCCGAACTTTTACTACATTGTGACCACCGCGAATCAAAGAGGGGTAATCATTTGTGGTAAACGTAAAATATCCTGTACGTGTAAAAGTACGCGCAAACATAGTTCCGGCAGAAATTATACCGAACCCAGCCTCTCCTCCTATTTGCCATGTCACACTAGTTCGCATATATGTAGGCTATCACAATATAAACAACAGTTCTATGTATACAGTCGGAATCACCCATGAAGTCATGCGCAAAAAAAAAGATTACGGATAGATTTGTTTTCCGGTATCGTCGGTGATAAATATTGCCATGACTGGGCAACTTTTCGCTGCCTCAAGAAGTGCTTCGTCTGTTTCTTCTTCAGATGTGTCGAGGATAATCGCTTTTGCTTCATCATCTAGTGTCCATGCTTTTGGTGCCATAGCCACACAAGTCGCTGCGCCAATACAGAGCGATCGGTCTATGCGCATGGTCCAATTTCGTATTTTTCTCGTGACTTTTGGGTCTGAATCTTCCATAGGATTATTTACTCACCGTTTTCTGTAACACTTCCAATGATAACATTGCACACTTTACTCGTGCAGGCATCAATGTAGTTCCAAGCGCATCTTGTATATCAGAGAGCGTAAGCTTCATGATGCTCGCTACACTCATCCCTATCACGCGGTCTGTAAGCATGGATGCTGACGCTACACTTATCGCGCATCCGCTACCAGAAAATCGTACATCAACAATCTTTTTCACTTTGGCAGCTTTCGATATCACAACCTCCATAATAATTTTATCACCACAACTTATATTATGCTCCTCACCCACCGCACTCGCGTGAGCTAGATGACCAAAATTGTGCGGACGTTTATAGTGATCGAGTATTTCTTCGCGATACAAATCCATATATATGACAAATAACAAATTAACAGTGTAAAAATTAACGAACGTAACTATTTAAACAAATCATGTATTTTTTTCAAACCTGAAACTAATGCATCCACGTCTTCTTTGGTTGTATACACATAAAAAGAGGCTCGCGCCGTCGCTGATATTTCTAGATACTCATGCAGCGGCATAGCACAATGATTTCCTGCTCTTACACATATATTATCCTCATTGAGAAGCTGGGCTATATCATGTGGATGGGTCCCATCCATGGTAAACGCCACAACTCCAGCACGACACTCTACATCAGTCGGACCTATCACATGCACATACGATAATCTTTTCAACTCTTTTAATGCATAGGTTACGATTGCTTTCTCATGTTCTCGCACGTTTTTCATCCCTAGTTTCATCAGATATACAGCTGCAGCTCCAAGCCCTATGACTCCGCCGATATCTGGTGTTCCCGCTTCGAATTTATGAGGAGGATCTTTAAATAACGTTTTATCCAAATGCACCTCACTTATCATTTCCCCTCCGTACTGATACGGACTCATTTGAAGTAGTATGTCGTATTTTCCCCAAAGCACACCAACTCCTGTTGGACCCAACATCTTGTGCCCTGAAAATGCTACAAAGTCCGCACCCCAATCTTGAACATTTATCTCCATGTGTGCAGCTGCCTGTGCTGCATCCACAAGCACTAAACATTTAGAATTTAGTTTCTTCACTCGCTTTATAATTTGCTTAATGGGTGGAATTGTGCCCGTTACGTTTGACGTAGCGGTGATTGTGAACAATTTTGTAGATCGAGTAATTAGTGTATCCAAGTCTGATAATCTAAACGTGTAATCATCATCTATAGTCCAAACTTTGAGCACAAATCCATTTTTCTGTGCCAACTGTTGCCATGGTACAAAGTTAGAATGATGTTCCAAAATTGTGGTTACGACTGCATCTCCTTTGTGTAAGTTTTCGTTTCCCCAACTCGATGCAACCAGATTTAACGATTCGCTGGTGTTGCGAGTAAATATTATCTCCCTACTATCTTTTGCCCCGATAAACTTTGCAATCGCATCTCGTGCGTTTTCATATGCAGCCGTCGCTTCTTCGCTTGTTGTATAAATGCCTCGAAATACATTTGCCGTAAACTGTGTATAGTAGGCGTTCATTGCATCAATCACAGACTGAGGCTTCAAAGAAGTCGCGGTAGAATCCAAATACACAATAGATTTTTTATTTATTATTCGCGCAAGTTGCGGAAAATCTTTTCTAATACTTTTTGTCGTAAACATATGGATGTATTGTATTGTGTTATGGCAATACGCATTTCCTTTCTATTTTTTCTCGCGTCATTGTATCAGGAATAAGTGAAAATGCACTTTGTAAAAATCCCGTTGCAATCATCTCTCGGGCCTGTGCATCTGCTATCCCGCGAGTAGCGAGATACCATAACTCTTCCTTATCTATCATTCCTATCGTTGCCCCGTGTGTACAACGCACGTCGTTTGCCAAAATCTCAAGCGCCGGCTCACTCCGTGCACGCGTCGTTTTATCCAAAAGTAAATTCTCATTACGTTGATATGCATCAGTCTTTTGCGCAATCTGATCGACAAATATACTTCCGTCATAAGAAAATACACTTCGATCGGACAGAATACTTTTTACCAATAGATTGCTCGTCGTTCCAATGGCTGCATGATGTTGCATAGTGTGAAACGTAATTTGTGCATCATCACTTCCGCGCACGAGACCTATGATAGTAGCACGCGAATTTTTCCCTACCAAGTGTACCCCAATATCTATAGCACAATTTGTATTTCCGCTCACAAGCACAACAATAGTAAGCATCGCGTCTTGTTTTATTCGATACGCCAACGTCGTGTCACGACTACGAATGGTTTCTATTATGACTGTATTTCCTGTTATTGTTTTAGACTTCATAGTTACCCCACTGACCCTTCCATCTGAAGTTGAATTAATCTATTCATTTCTACCGCATATTCTAATGGCAACTCTTTGACGATCGGTTCTATAAATCCGTTTACAATCATGGATTGGGCCTGATCTTTCGTTATGCCTCGACTTTGTAAGTAAAACAATTGCTCATCTCCTATTTTTGACACGGTTGCTTCATGCTCTATTTGCACATCTTGTTGATCAATTTTCATAGTGGGATACGTATCAGAACGGGAAATCTCATCCAAAATTAGTGCATCACATACCACTTTTGATTTCGACCCAACGGCGTTCGGGTGTATCTGCACAAGTCCCCGATATGATGTGCGACCACCTGCACGACTTATGGATTTAGAGATAATCTGTGAGGTGGTCTCTGGAGCTATGTGTATAGCTTTTCCACCTGCATCAAGGTGTTGATTTGCTCCGGCATAAGCGATAGAAAGTATTTCGCCTTTGGCCTTTCTACCAACCAAATACACACTTGGATATTTCATAGTCACTTTGCTCCCCAAGTTTCCATCAACCCACTCCATGGTCCCCTCTTCTTCTACTCGTGCGCGTTTCGTCACAAGGTTATACACATTTTTACTCCAATTTTGTATTGTGGTATATCGCACTCGTGCACCTTTTTTCACAATTATTTCAACCACGGCAGAATGCAATGAATCTGTAGAATATATTGGAGCTGTACAGCCTTCCACATAATGCACAAAGCTTCCTTCGTCAGCGATTATCAGTGTTCGCTCAAACTGACCCATGTTCGCCGCATTTATACGGAAATATGCTTGAAGCGGTAGCTCGACATGCACATTGGGCGGAACATAGACAAACGATCCTCCGCTCCACACGCTAGTATTGAGAGCAGCAAATTTATTGTCTCCTGCGGGTATCACTGTACCAAAATACTTGCGCACCAATTCAGGATATTCTCGTAAACCAGAATCCATATCCAAAAAAATCACACCTTTTTTGGTGAGCGCTTCCTGCACGCTTTTATAGACCACTTCACTTTCGTACTGTGCAGAAACCCCAGCCAATAACTTTTTCTCTGCTTCTGGAATACCAATTCTATCGTATGTATCACGTATTTCTTCGGGAAGATCTTTCCAGCTAGAGACACTTTTTTGTGTAGGCTTTATGTAGTAATAAATATCATCAAAATTTATAGTTGTCAGATCCGCGCCCCATGTCGGAAGCGCTTTCTTTTCGAAAATTCCGAGCGACCGCATGCGAAAATCCTTCATCCATGTTGGTTCAGATTTATGCCAACTTATATTTTCCACTACTCCAATATCTAATCCCTTTTTGGATTTAAACGTATAGTTTTCTGGCTTATGAAAACCATATTTATATGCAGAGAGTATCGGCTTTGATTTTTTCATACCATGTATTGAGGCAAGAAACGCGTATCAGACGATATAACGCGTATATCCGCTATCTTCTATATCACGCGCAAGCTGTGCTTTACCAGTTTTTACGATACGACCATTTACGAGAATATGTACGACATCTGGATCAACATATTTTAAAATTCGCTGATAATGCGTAATGATAATAACCCCTACTCCTTGTTTCTGGAGTAGATCTATAGCTCGAGCCACACTTTTGAGCGCATCTACATCAAGCCCTGTATCAATCTCATCAAATACTGCAAATTTAGGAGAAAGCACAAGCGCTTGTAGCATTTCTACTTTCTTTCGCTCACCGCCAGAAAATCCTTCATTCACACTACGTCGCAAAAATGATTCATCTAGACTTAGTTCTTTCGCTTTTGCTTTTACCATCATCGTAAAATCCGCCATAGGCATAGCGCCTACACTACTCACACGAAGTCCACTCATAGCCCGAGCTGTCTTTTTGGCTTGTGCGGTTTTTGCTGGATACACCTCACTATATGCACTTCGAAGTAAATTCATCACAGAAACTCCAGGAATCGCGATAGGTGATTGAAACGCAAGAAACAAACCTTCTTTTGCTCTTTCTTCAGGGCGAGCATTGATCAAATTTCTCTTTGTGATTCGTATGATACCTTTAGGGTTTACGGAATAAGAAGGGTGACCCAACAGCGCTCCGGCAAGTGTAGACTTTCCACTACCATTTGGACCCATGAGCGCATGCACTTCACCTGCTTTTACAGAAAAACTTACACCATGAAGTATCTCCTTGGAGCCCAGAGATACCTTGAGATTTTTGATTTCTAATCGTGACCGAGAGGATTTCATATCGTTATATGAGTCGGTCGGATACCGCATCATATTTTCCCATAAACGCTTCGTCTATCCCAATCATTCGTAAGACAAAATATTCTTGTCTAAATATAGGATTTGTTTTAAAACCGATAAATCGTTCTACGTCTTTTTGCTGACTTACGTGCAGACGTAGTGCTTTTTTCTTAATAGCAGCAAATCGCTTAATGTCGATAACCGTTGAAATATGTTTGTCATCTACTCCACGCCATGGCTTATCATGCGCTTCTGGTGGAATAATTTTGTTTTTCTTAAGATAGTCTGCCACACTTTCGGGCATACATGCATAATACAGACGAGGTGGCCTTTCATCATCTGGTTTTTCTTTATGTCGAAGTTTTGCGTACACCTGAAATGCATACGTCGCAGCTAGTGACAAACGAACATTATCTGGATGATTACTTATTCCAGTTGGATCAAACGTTACTATGACATCTGGCTTATGTACAATAAGAAGCTGTATCAGTTTATCCTCTATATCACCAGAGCTTGCGTCTACCAATTTACCATCTTTGAAATCCATAAAAGTCACCGCATGACAGCCGAGAAGTTCTGCCGCCGCTTCTAACTCTTTTTGGCGAATATTACCCAAATTCACGTTTTCATTCCCTGCATAGGGACCCAGATCTCCTGCATCACCACGCGTCGCACATACTAAATCTATTTTCCAATCTGATTTGGCGTATTTGGCTATGGTACCACCCAAACTAAACGATTCATCGTTGGGATGGGCAAATATGGCAAGGAGTTTACTCATGACTCGTATAGTACCATATACACGCCTATTTCTTCATGGTTAGCATCTTTATAAGCGTATACACACCCGCTAGTCCAATTACCACATACATCACCTGAGCAAGTATCGGACTCGTGCCCAACACAGTTGCAACAAGATCAAATTTGAATGCGCCATAGAGCCCCCAGTTGATCGCACCAATGACCACCAACACCCACATCGCCCATTCAACGTCATTCAATTTTGTTTTCATATCTTTTTTCCTCCTATATAAATAACTTTATACAATAGTATTATCGTCGTTACCATGAGCCTTGGCAATCAACACATATGACAATGCTGAGAAACTGCTAAAATAGGGATATGAAACCGCAACACAATAAAAATACTTCGTGGGAAGGAGTAAGTAAATGGTATACCGACAAAACCAAAGACGGAGGTCATTACTACCATCAACAGGTCATACTAGACGCACTAGTTCCACTACTTTCACTTACAGATACAAGTAAAGTATTAGATCTGGGGTGCGGATCTGGGGTTCTTACCAATATCATCCCCACAAACGCCTCATACACTGGACTAGATAACTCCCCCTCTCTTATTCAAGCTGCAAAACAATCAAATAAAAATCCACACCGTACGTTTGTCGTGGCCGACGTGACAAAAAAACTTCCCGTATCAAGTGACTATACCCATGCATGTTTTCTTCTATCGCTCCAAAATATGAAAGATCCACAATCAGCAATTCAAAACGCAACAAATGCTCTTGTACTAGGAGGTAAATTAGCACTAGTGCTTAATCATCCTGCATTTCGTATTCCGAGACAATCGAGCTGGGAAGTGGATACAGCAAGTAAGCTACAGTATCGCAGAATAAATAGATAT
This sequence comes from Candidatus Woesebacteria bacterium, assembly GCA_018062625.1. GTDB lineage: Bacteria > Patescibacteriota > Microgenomatia > UBA10105 > UBA927 > UBA927. Next base: position 63,995 of record JAGORV010000001.1, on the reverse strand, counting down.
CTCTCCCCGCTTGAAGTACCGATCACTATGCACCCAGGTCAAACCAAATCTCCTCTAACGTGGAGCTACCATTACCCAATCAGCGCCTATGCTAATTTTCTCAAACAAGCGGGGTGTGTCATAGACACTATTGAAGAATGGACCTCAAACAAAGAAAGTGTAGGAAAAGCGTCACGTATGGAAAACCGCGCAAGGGATGAATTTCCTATGTTTCTTACGTTTGTTGCGACAAAAAAATAAAAATCACTACATCTCAAGTAATTCCTTCATCGGCCCAAAATAATAATCTTTCCATCCAGATTTAATTCCTTCAAATTCATCATCAGGAATATTGGTATGCGTTAACGTTATAGTTGTTTTATCATCTTCCGAAGCCAATTCAATAGTGACATGTGACGGCTCTGCCCAATCTCCCCCGTACCAATCTTGTGCAAGCATGTGTCCGTTGTGTATCTCTGTATTTGTTCCATAAATGTCGCCACCCCACAATGAAAATTTCTCTTTTTTATCACTCATCGATGCCGGTCCCGCACCCCAGTCAGCAATCACCTTTGGATCCACCAGCGCTTTCCAAACATCGTGAGTTGCCGCATCTATGATATAAGTCTGTTTAAATTGTTTCATACGTTGAACTATATATATCATATAAACCCTAGCGAACAAAATTATTTTCCTGTATGATATTTCACAAGAAGGAGATCTATGAGTATGAATAATAAATTTCTTATGATCGCAATATTTGTCGCTGTAGCAGGTGGAGTATATCTATATACAAACAACTCACAGCCACAATCTGCAATGGAGAAAAAAGATGCAGTTGTGCAACCAGCATCAGGAAGTGCGATGACAAACGACGCAGTTGCAGAATTTACGGTGGAAGGAAGTGAATTTAAGTTTGTCTCAGATACTATGACACTCAAAAAGGGACAAAAAGTGAAGCTCACTTTTAAAAACACTGGTGAAATGCCTCACGATTTTGTCGTCGACGAGCTCAATGTAAAAACCAAAGTTATAAAGGGCGGAGAAACAGAGGTAATCGAATTTACTCCAGAGACTACTGGCACCTTTGAATCCTACTGCTCAGTAGGAAGTCATCGTGCTAAAGGCATGGTTGGCAAAGTCATCGTCGAATAATTCGATCATATTCAGCGCAAATTCAGCTAGCCTTGATATAATCAAGGCATGAAAGTTCTTGTTATCGAAGATGAACATCGTATTGCCAACTCCATAAAAAAGGGTTTGGAGCAAGAAAAGTATACAGTCGACGTAAGCTACAGCGGCACAGATGGATTTGATTTAGCTACAACAGAGTCATATGACGTCATACTCCTTGATGTGCTACTTCCAGAGATGGACGGATTTACGATTTGTAAAAAACTTCGAGAACAACACGTACACACACCAATTCTCATGCTCACCGCACGAGGGCAAATTCAAGATAAAATAACTGGCCTAGATAATGGCGCAGATGATTATCTAACCAAACCATTTGCATTCGAAGAGCTTCTTGCGCGAGTTCGCGCACTCAGTCGTAGGCCAAAAATATCGATACAAACTGTTCTCAGAGTGGCTGATCTAGAACTTGACTCAAAACTATTTGAAGTTAAACGCGCGGGTAAACTGATACCACTTTCGAATAAAGAATTTATGCTTCTAGAATATCTTGTGCGAAACCCAAATAAAATTCTCACAAAAGATCAAATTATCGAGCATGTCTGGGATTATGACTCAAACATCCTTCCTAATACTATAGAAGTCTATATTCGAAATCTCAGAAAAAAGATAGACAAACCATTTAATGCAAAAAGCTCGTTGCTTCATACAGTTCGAGGATTTGGATATAAGATAGAAGGATAAGCTTTATGTTTCAAACAGCCAGAATCAAACTTACAGCATGGTACTTGCTCATCATCATGTGTGTAAGTGTATCTTTTAGCGCGATCATATATAGAGTATTGACCCGTGAAGTCGAACGGTTTGCACGTGCGCAACGATTTCGTATCGAACATCCACCGCAAAATGGGATTACACCTCGTATGGAATTTTTTGAAAACGGACAACCCAAAATACTCGCAACATTAGATCCCGATTTAATTGCAGAAACAAATAAGCGCATACTTTGGAGTCTTATCACACTTAACGGTGTTATCGTTTTACTATCAGGTGGATTATCGTACTTGCTGGCAGGACGCACATTAGACCCAATCAAGCGGATGGTTGACGAACAAAATCAATTCATCAGTGATGCGTCTCATGAGCTCCGTACTCCACTCACCTCTCTCAAAAGTGCGTTAGAAGTAAATTTGAGAGACAAAAAACTTACCCTAGAACAGTCCAAAAAAGTAATGGCTGAAAACATACTCGAAGTAAATAATCTTCAAGCACTTTCCGATAATCTGCTACAGCTTGCACAGTTTCAGACACCTCACGTAAGACAGTTGTTTGAGCCGGTGGACGCGAAAAAGGTTATAAATGATGCTATGGCAAAAGTGCAGGCATTATCTCGTGTAAAGCACATCACAATACATACCAAGGCGACTCAAGCCACAATCTGGGGAAACTCATATAGTCTTATAGATCTACTTATTATCGTTTTAGATAACGCAATAAAATATAGCGCCAAAAATTCGACCATTACAATTGAAACGCACACAAAAGAGCCCTATACCCTCATTCGTGTAATGGATAACGGATGCGGCATAGCACAAAGCGATATTACGCACATCTTTGATCGTTTTTATCGAGCAGACACCGCTCGATCCGATTCCAGCACCAAGGGGTATGGACTGGGGCTTTCTATCGCAAAACAAATAGTAAATCTACACCAAGGAACAATACACGTAACGAGTACAATAAATAAAGGAACAACTATCACCATGTCTCTTCCAAAAAAACGCATACATAAGCCAATACAAAAATATTTCAGCTAGAATTCAGAAGCATCGCTTACACTCATGCTATGACAAAAACACAACCCGTTGAATTTGGACTCAAAATAAAAAATTGGTTTGTCTCCCAAACATTGATTACCAAACTAGTCATTGGAGTTTTAATCCTCGGTATTGGTTATTTTGGGTATACCAAAGCAACGTCAACATCTACCAAAACACAATATCAAACTGCGACCGCAGAACAAGGGACGCTCGTTGTGTCTGTCAGCGCATCTGGACAAGTCTCCAGTGCAAATAGCGCAACCGTTACCACACAAACATCTGGTGTCGTGTCCAAAATATTTGTACAAAATGGGCAACAGGTTAAATCAGGCGATGCTATAGCAGAAGTTGAGCTTGATATGGAAGGAAAACAGAGATCAGCCCAAAGCTATGCAAGTTATCTTTCTGCAAAAAATTCTCTAGAAAACGCCAACACCGCTTACTACGCACTACAATCTGAACTTTTAACAAATTGGAAATCCTATATGGATTTGGCAGAAAATGGAACGTATTCTAATGACGACGGATCACCAAACACTCAGCAAAGAGAGCAAATTCCGTTTATTACAACCAATAATGACTGGTTGCAGGCTGAAGCAAAATATAAAACCCAAAAGAATGTAGTCTTACAGGCGCAGACGTCGCTAAATAGTGCATGGGCATCTTATCAACAGGCATCGCCCACCATTTTTGCACCTATCTCGGGAACTCTTTCAGGACTTTCGTTGCAAATAGGTTCTGTTCTCACTGCGCAAACTGGCTCCTCTGGAAACTCTACTTCACAACGCATTGCCAATATAAAAACTTCAGCAAATCCTATGGTCACTGTAAATCTTTCAGAGATAGATGTCTCAAAAGTAACCATCGGAAACAAAGCAACCGTGACGCTCAGTGCATTTGCCGATAAAACATTTGCAGGAAAAATTGTAAGCATAGATACAACTGGCTCAGTGAGCTCAGGAGTAACCACCTATCCAGCCTACATAGCTTTTGATACAGCAGTTGATGGCGTGTTACCAAACATGGCTGCAGACGCCAAAATTATTACTGTCGTTAAAAACGATGTTGTGTTGGTGCCAAATGCTGCGGTGGTGACTACAAATGGTGAGAAATCAATTCGTATCATGAAGCAAGGTAAAATGACTACAGTCGCTATAGAAACAGGTATAACAAACGACATCTCTACAGAAATAGTGTCTGGTATTGCTGAGGGAGACATAGTGGTGACTAGCGTCATAACACCCACAACAAAAGCATCCACCACCACTTCTCCATTCAGTGCAATCGGAGGAAGAAGTGGCGGGAGCGCTACTTTTGTAAGAACTGGAGGAAGATAAACTCATGGCCACCGTTGAGCCAATCATTCAAATTTCCAATATTCGCAAGGTGTATAAAACGGATATTCTCGAAACTATCGCGCTCGAAGATATTTCATTCAAGATACACAAGGGCGAATTTGTCGCCATCATGGGACCATCTGGAAGTGGTAAATCTACACTCATGCACATCCTCGGCGCGCTAGATCTGCCGACCAGCGGACAATATATTCTCGATGGAGAAAATGTCGAAAAATTATCAGATGATGAACTGGCAAATATTCGAAACCGCAAAATAGGATTTATTTTCCAAGCATACAACCTACTCCCAAGAACCACTGCGCTGAAAAACGTTATGGTTCCCATGATGTACGCAGGAATTCCAAAAGAAATCCGCGAACAAACCGCAAAAAAATATCTCACCTTGGTGGGACTCGCAGATCGCATGCATCACACATCAAATCAATTATCTGGAGGTCAACAGCAACGAGTAGCGATAGCTCGTTCTCTCGTTTTAAATCCCGCCATCCTTCTAGCAGACGAACCTACAGGAAACATAGCATCTGCGCAGGCCGAAGAAATCATGACGATCTTCCAAAAACTCAACGCTGAAGGCCACACGATAGTGATGATCACCCATGAACCAGATATTGCAGAACACGCCAAACGCATCATTCATGTACGAGACGGAAAAATCACCCAAGACAGTACAAAGCATAAACAGCGGAAAGCCATCTAATATGGAAACACGTGAACTCATCATAGAAAGTTTTGCGACACTCACCACAAACAAGCTTCGCACAGGACTTGCAATCTTAGGTATTGTGATCGGTATTGGAAGCGTTATTGCATTGGTATCTTTGGGTCAGGCTACACAACAATCGGTACAAAATCAAATACAGTCACTTGGCGCAAATCTTTTGACAGTTATGCCAGCAGCAGCCCGAAGCGGAGGTGTACAAGGAGCTATTGGTGGAGGAACTACACTCACCCTCGATGATGCCAAGGCTATCCAAACATCTTCACAAATTACTACGATAAAAAATGTTTCGCCCGAAATATCCCGAAGATCTCAAGTGACCACTGGATCTTCCAACACCAACACGCAAATAATAGGTGCCACTGCAGTGTATGCAGAAGTTCATAAAGTGAATATGGAAAACGGAGTATTTATCACCGAACAAGATCAAAGCACTATGGCAAATATTGCAGTTCTTGGACCACAGGCGGCAACAGATCTATTTGGAGAAAATGTCTCCCCTATAGGACAAACTATACGCATAAATGGAAAATCATTTACTGTAGTAGGCACTACGACTGCTAAAGGTGGATCGGGATTTCAAAATCAAGATGATGTAATCTACGTTCCGCTCTCCACAGCACAAAAGCAAATCTTTGGTATGTCTAATGTAAGCACTATTGCACTCGAGGCAAAAAGCTCAGACGTTATGACCGCAGCACAAAACGAAGTCGGATATTTACTTCTCGCCCGACATAAATTTAACGATCCCGCACAGGCTGATTTTTCTATTTTTTCTCAACAAGATATTTTAAACACCGCATCTGCTACCACGGGAACATTCACCTCACTCTTATCGGGAATCGCTGCGATTTCCCTCCTCGTTGGAGGAATAGGGATCATGAATATCATGTTGGTCACCGTCACGGAACGTACCCGAGAAATAGGATTGCGAAAAGCACTAGGAGCTACCAAAAAAATTATTACCACTCAATTTCTGACTGAATCTATTATTCTGACTGTGACCGGAGGAGTTATCGGTGTATTACTTGGAGTACTTGCTTCATTTTCTATCGCAAAAATCATGAATTTTCCATTTGTTATATCAACCTCATCTATATTTTTAGCTTTTATAGTATCCGGAGGAATTGGCGTATTGTTTGGATGGTATCCCGCACGAAAAGCTGCTGAGCTCCAACCTATAGAAGCATTACGATTTGAATAAATGTAATCCTCCTACGCGTAATGCTATGGAGAACGAAAGGAGGTGAAAATATGAAACAAAACACGTTATTAACGTTGCTTATCGTCGCAGTTGCCATGGCCAGTGGCGGATTTTTTGCAGGCATGAAGTATCAGCAATCCAAAGGTGCGGCATTTCGAACATTTGGCGCACAAATGGGTCGCCAAAATAATGGTAACAACCGAGGTTTTCGCCCAACTGCAGGACAGATTGTCAGCATAGATGCAACATCTATGACAGTAAAACTTGCCGATGGTAGCACTAAAATTGTGCTATTAAACGATAAAACACAAATAAACAAAGCATCCAACGGCGCACTAACTGATTTAGTAGAAGACACACAGGTTGCAGTGTTTGGCACAGAAAATTCTGATGGATCAGTCACCGCGCAATCTATACAACTTAATCCACAAACTATGCGCATGATGGGAACTACACCAACGCAAAGCACAAAAGCTGCAGAAGCAAAATAAATAAAGAGAAAAACTTACTAAGAGTACACCCAGTTTCGACTGGGTGTATTTATATGACGGCTATCTCTGTCTCAGATCTCGCTTCTATAGCTCGCTCTATAAGAAGGAGGTCATTCTTTCGCATTTTGGGTAAAGCATCAAAAGGATAAAACTTCGCATCGATTATTTCGGCAGATGGGCGAAAATCACCTCCTATGTACGTTCCTACATACACAATGTCTAACCGAGCGGTCTCGCGATCGGTGCGTATCTTATGTCGCTCATCAGCACTCACCGTCATACCCGATTCTTCCATAATCTCTCGCTCTAACGCTTCTTTCGGATGTTCTTTCGACTTGATGTATCCACCGGGCAAACCCCACGGTATTGCTCGATATGTATTACGGAAACAAAGAATCTCATTTTTTTCGTTGAAGATGATTCCAGTGACTCCTACCAAAAATTGATCCTCAAACCGTCGCATAAACCATAATTGCCATGATTTCGGTAACTGAAGGAGTTTCCAAATTTTTAGAAGAATCGGCGTCATATCGAATCGGGATCGACTGGATCTTCGCCATTTGCCGTGGCGAGCTTAGTGTTTGCTAATTCTAATTTATGATTCGCTTTTGTTAGCTCTACAATTTCTTTTTTTGCTTCTGCTAATTCTTTGGCCAATCTATTTGATGAAAGCTGATACGAAAATAACTTTATAATATAAAAGATTGTCGCGAACAACATTCCTACCGCAAGGGCCACCAGAACGAGCACATACATGGGAATTTGCTGCAGAGATCCCAAACCAAAATTTATACTCACCAGTGCTGTATTTAGGGTTGCAAAATAACCAAACAGTAACCCGAACCCTACAAAAAGAAGAAGTGCTAACATTAGTTCTATTTTACCACACGAAGCGTATATAAATACAAAATTTATCGATTATCACCTTCACCAGAAGTTACTCCACGAAATTTACGATCTACCACTTTTGCTATATTTTTTTGCGCAACCTCATCCAAATCCACTTTTAGCTCTGTGGCAAGGGCCGACAAATACCATAACACATCACCTAATTCTTTTATCATTTCCTCACGTCGATCAGCAGACAGTACTCCACCAGCATCACGAATAAGCTTCTTTACTTTGTCTGCGACTTCACCAGCTTCTCCTGTCAGGCCAAGTGCTGGATATGCCAGATTATCTCCTTGATGGGGGTAAATAGCAGTTTTTCTAATTGATTTTTGATAGGTGTTGAAATCCATAAACTATTTTACAAACGTAAATCTTGGTACTTCTTTCCCTTCATGCATGACTGTTTCCAAAAACATGGCTCGAGGACGTACCCATGTAAGTCCCTGTCCATATAATGCTTTATACACCACCATCACTTCTAGTGTTTCACTATGGAGTGCCAGCCCTATAACTTCGTATTCCCCACCTTTGAAATGCCGATACAGTCCAGACTTAATATCAGGAATTTTTATAGCCGATTTCGGTTTCATAATGTAAATTTATGCCTCTGTTTGATTTCATCAATAATAGCATCAATCATTTGTGCATAAGTGTATATTGGAAAGTCGTATTCCAGAAGCTTTGATTGATCTATATGTATAGCTGGTGTAGTGTCATGATTATCAATCGGTGACACTGCTACACCAAAGGGCGCGAGTATATCCCGCGCAGCTTCAAAACGAGATATGGGCGTATCAGCTGTTATCGGAATAATATCATTCCAAATTCCACGCTTGATACAGAGACTGATAACTTCAGAAATATTTCTTATATACGTAGGCTGCACTTTCCATGACGTATCGTAGATCGCAGGTGTTCCTTTATCTAGATTTTTCAATAATCGGTTAAATGCGCGATCATTTGTAGTATTTGGACTGTACCCCAATATATATGCCGGACGAATAATGAGGTATCCAGCCTTAACATTGCGAGTTGTTTTTTCTGATTCAACCTTTGTTTCTGCATAAATCCCAACGGGTTTATACGCAGCAAATGATGAGATATAAATAAATCTTGCATGTACACTATTTGCTGCATCAACAAGATATGTCGTAGCCATCTGATTGAGTAACACTGCTTTTTGGGGGTTTGCCTCACACCAGCGCGGATCTGCCTGATTCGCGGCATGAATAATGATATCTGGCCGAGTACGTACTATGTAATTCTGTGTTGCCTCCGAATCAGTAATATCCAAATATTCAAACTTTTCTGACAATTTATGTGCAGCGTATGTCCCGATGACAGAATAGGTACCTGACAAATCATAATATAATCTGGCACCTACATATCCACTTGCGCCAATTAATAAAATTTTCATATTAAGAAGGATTTAAGATATACAGATCTTGTCCAAATGCGTTAAGTCCTATGTGTTTGGCTTGCCCTGACAAAACCGCCTCGTATGGTCGGCATGCACGACATCCACCCTCACGACATACAAAATGACTAAGTTTTCTGGCTAATGCAACTTTTTTCGCGATTTCTAACACACGCTTCTCACTTTCTACCGGATCTGGAAGTGGTAAATCTGTGGGTGCGTCATCGCGATCGAGATACCAGTAGCTTATCGCTTTTATGGGTTTCGTCTGTGTATGAGATGCAAGTAAATAATATATAGGCAACTGTAAAGAATCTGGGTCCTCATCAAACTTACCTGTTTTGAAATCAATAATGCGCACACTATCAGAATCTTCAAGGTATTCAAGCCAATCCACTTTTCCACAGAGAATAATATTGTCATTTTCTGATAACCAGTAATACGGCAGATCCTGTCGAATTTTAATCGCTTTATTCAATAGTGGCCCGGGATGTGCCGCTACTCTCGTAATCATAGAAAGTGCACGCTCTTTGGATTTTTGCTCCTGTTCGGCAGATGTGAAACCACCTTTTTCACCGGCAACATTTTCCCATGATTTTTCAAAGCGCTCGACAAGAGGGGTTGCAAATCGCTCTTCGGTAGACAACTTCGACAGTCCTTCTATAGCATCGTGTACCGCTTGTCCAAGAGCCAGCGGTGGTTCCATGACAGATATTTTTTTATTTGATTTGGGATCACGGTATACATTGCGTAAATAGTACGCTCGTGGACACTTGAGATAGTCACTCATGGAAGAATGAGACACCCAAATAGCCGAATATTTGTCTTTCATGGGATTACTATACCATTTTTCCTCTATAATAAAAGTGTCCATGACAGAGCATACCCCATCTCACAATCGAGCTGATCACATAGATCAATTACGTGGCCTTGCAGTAGTAGGAATGTTACTCGCGCATGCACTATATTTTTTCCACAATGGAGATAGCGTAGCGCTTGTTGGCTTAGCCCGAATTCTTAATACCACGGTACTCACATTTTTTGTGTTTATCGCTGGACTCGCTGCCTCTCGCTGGCTCGATACGACAAGTCACATACCCACTCGCCACTTATTTTGGCCTACTGCTAAACGAGTCGGCATACTGTATGTGACATATGTTGTAATCGTATGCGCGCAAATTGGCTCGAATGCGGTGTCACTTTCTCTGCAACAAATCGGAGAAAAACTATTTGCCGCAATCACATTCCAATCACCCCCGAGCTTCACGGAATTTTTACCATTATTCATACTCATAACTCTTGTGTCGTTGCTGTTTCGAAAAATATATCGAAAAAGTCGATCATCTCTTGCGATCACTTTAGGGATAAGTGCGGGGCTATATATAATTGGATGGACACTCTATGCTCTCGATATTCCCACCTACCTCGTAGGAATAAAAGCATTAGTTTCGGGTCATGAATCATTACTTCGATTTCCATTATTCTTCTATCTTCCTATATACATCATAGGTGTTTGGTGGCAATACCAAAGCGATCACAACAATTCAGCCAGCGTTAGTCGCCAAAAATTGAGCATGATTACTATAGCATCGATCATCGTTTTTCTTGGCATCTCATTTGGAAATCTTCCCTATAGCTTTATCTTAGATCCCCTAATCCGATGGCCACCATCAATAGGATTTCTGACCTCAGGATTATTATTTAGTATGTGTATATTCATGCTGCAACCGGTGTTGAATGCATTACCAAAAATCAAAAAGATAACGGGATACATGGGTCGCGACGCCCTCGACATGCTCATCCACCATCTTGTACTTCTCTTCTTCTATCAAGCGATATTTGGCATACAGTTTGGAACTGTACTGCATGTGATGGTAGCATTTATATTGCTCATCCTCGTTACCATCATACTATCGTCATTGGCGTTTACAAACAAAATATCATTCCCTGTGCACATTCAAACACATGGAACGATGCGGCTACGCAAACGCTATATAGTGTTGATCATACTCATGATCATTTTTATTACATGGAATTTGCAGTTGCCAAAAACCGTGAGTCCATATGGCAATGTATTCAAAAAAAATTCCGCTGCAACAAAGGTACTACTTCCAAAAACCTCTACAATATATATCTCAACCAATCGCACATGGTACACACACGATGTACCAAAAACCAATCAAATAGAATTATCCGCACAGGTTATTGACACCGCAACGAACGAAACGATCACCATCTCGCCCAACACGCTCACCGTGTACGGCGGAAATGAAGTTTTACCCATTTCAGGAATTGCACAAAACAATAACGTTGTAGTATTTATCATATCGACCAAACAATTACCCATCGGTACACATGAGCTCTCAGTTCGCATAACACAACACACACAATTACCTATCACCTCGAACATCATAAAGGTCCATGTCACAGAACCACTTCTTGTCGCCTGGACCTTGGATTGGGAGGGATGGGAACCTGCACAAAAAGCACTTCCGCACATCGAAGAATTAGGAACTGCTTATGCACCTATCCCATTCACGCATTTTGTTCACCCGCGTACGTTTATGCCCAATATCATGTCAGCGGAACAACAAATGGAAATTCAGAAATTTCTCAAAAAACGCCAAATGCTCGGTGATGAAATTGCACTGCATATGCACATGCAGTTTGATTTTGTTGCAGCTGCAGGAGTTACGCCACGGAGAACCAATGCATGGGGTCTAAGAAGTAACGAAGGATATGACGTACCCACTACCGAATACTCACCAATCGAATTTCGCACCATACTCAATTTTGCTCAAGATCAGTTATCAAATGTAGGATTTACCAACATACAGGGCTTTCGCGCAGGAGGTTGGTATATAGACGCACAGCAACTCGACATAATAAAAAATGCAGGATTTGCCTATGACAGTTCAGGACGTAGCAAACCCACCTCTGGGGCTTTTCAAAATACACCATGGAATCTTCCTGTTGATGCACAACCATATACTCTAGACACCTCTGATCAAAACAAAGCAACAACCAGCGAAGGACTTTTAGAAATTCCGAATAATGCACTCACTACGTACGAGTTATCATCCACAGGACTCATTGCCCTAGCTAAAAACGCATACACAGGTACACCACTTGCTCACCCTAAAACACTCATCTATGTATCGCATCCTCAATTCTACGAAAGGGAATTTGGGAAAATTCCCCCCGTCTTGGATTACTTACATTCTGTATCATTAGAAAGGGATAATGGTCCTATTGTATTTAGCACTATGTCCAACATAGCCAACGTATGGAAAGCACCCAGATTCTAAAAACATTCGAATTGCAGCTAGTAATGATATGTATCGGCATACTTCTTGCCATTGCATCCCTAATTCGAGCAAACCGCGCGATGTCACAAAACGATCCACTCCGCTCCAAAACTTTTTGGGTACTTGTATCCATGGGATGCTGGGGAGCTATGATGTGGGGACTCTGGACCATAAGCAATAAAGTTGCCGCCGTTCCCAAGGTGACAACTGCCTTTCCAAATACTGGTGGATCATTTAATCCCGTCTCGCCGTCGATAGCACTTCGATTCGAAGCCCCCATAAACTATCAGAAAATTTCAATCCACACATATCCTGAAGTTGATATGTTTGTCCATCCGCAAGGATTCTGGGCGAATCTTTTCCAATTTGGAACAAGTCTCACTATTGTCCCGAGAACTACTCTTCCCCCCGGCCAAAACTATATGGTGTACATATCAAATATCGAAGGACCATGGACCAAAGGATATGGTGGTGAGCGTCTTTTTTCCATAACAAATCCGGATGTACGCGTAGTAGAATCAAGCGTAAAACACGATGACATGAATGTGCCCACGGAAGAAAAGTTTCTCATACATCTCGAAAACCCTATTGTGTCAGAAAAAGAATGGACTGTGCGTATGCAACCTTCACACGAAATGCACCTTCGCGCTATCGATTCTAAAACACTGGAAATAACTCCTCTAGCCCCTCTCCACCAAGGAATAAAATATTCGTTGTCTCTTTTACAAACACCCATTCTATTAACGCTTACCACAAAAGCGGAAATGACTCGACTCGAAGAACGGGTTGTTCACTCACTAGACTTTACCACCGTAAAACCTGCGTATATTTCTACTATTTCCCCACAGGGTGATAGTGTCAATCCATCTGAACCTTTTTCTCTTGTGTTTGATCAACCCATGAGTCGCGAATCTGTAAATACGCGGATATCTATAACACCAACAACACCACTTGAATACCGTTGGAATCAGGATGACACGACGCTTACCTTAGAACACTCAATGTTACCCAAAGACACGGCGTATACGCTTACCCTCAACTCGGGCATACAGACAAAGCTTGGCGGCACTCTTGAATCCGCAGCAGCATTCACATTTAAAACAGCTGGTCCTCTTATGGTCAAGGACCTCTCACCTTCCAATGCACAATCTGAAGTTTCACAAACCGCTACCATCGAAATGACATTTAACCAAGAAGTTTCCTCAAATATTACAAAATATTTTGAAATACAACCTCCCATAGCTGGTGCTATGTCTGTATCAAAAAATAAATTAATCTTTACCCCAAAGCAACCACTCGCAGATAACACAACGTATACTGTTACACTTGCCAACGGCGCACCAAGCGCGTATGGCCTACCCACGACGACCGATACCACTACAACATTTACCACCAAGCCTAAAGAAGTACTTTTAGATGTTCCGTATTACCATCAACAATCCAACTTTACCTGTAATATAGCAGCTGCTCGTATGTTGCTATCGTATCGAGGTATTCAAACTACGGAGGCCGCGCTTATTCACACCATTGGACTAGGAGGAAAACGGGGTTCTGGAAATCCGTCAGTAGGGTATATCGACGACTATGGAACTTACTGGCCAGCAATCCTTCGGGGGATCGCAACGCACCGACCAGCACGCCTCCTCGAAAGCGGAAACCTTGTCGATATTTTACATGAGATAGACCGCGGGAATCCCGTCATGACTTGGGGTCAGAATGGATGGAGTGATCCGCACGATCTCTCGTGGACTGCTTCTGATGGAACGCGCATTACTGCAATCAACGGCATGCATTCATCAGTGGTACGAGGGTATAGAGGTACTGCAGAAAATCCCTCACTTATATATATAAATGACCCATGGCGAGGACAATATTCTATTTCCCCTGCTGAATTCATGCGACGATGGAAATATCTAGGCATTGCACTGGTGATTGATTAACATGAAACGCGTGTTGCTCGTATTCGGAACTCTTTGCATTATTGGTATCACGACTTTTCGATTTTTTCCAACTCCTCAACATATTCCTTTCCAAAAATGGGATGAACAAACAAACATTGCCATTGTCACAAACCCCTTATCGATAAAGTATTTCCCTATGTTGTATAAAGATAGCCAACCATTTTTTGAAAAACCACCCCTTTGGTATTGGGTAACAATTGTCACCACCAAACATAATACTAATGCACATACTGCACGCACGGTAAGTGCTATATGTGGATTACTCACCATTCTATTTACCACATATCTTGCATGGCGATGGTGGGGATATATCGCAGGACTCTTTACATGGATACTTCTTGTGACAACAAATCATCTGTTTACTATAAATCCTGCTGGATCGTTTTCAACTCACACATTATGGTCGGCTGATCTTGAAAGCATGCACATATTATTCCTTATGATAAGCTTTGCATTCCTCACACAATCCTCTAAACACGCTGCGGCTATAGCAGGGATCGCTGCGGGACTATCGGTGTTAGCCAAAAGCCCACTCGGATTACTACCCCTTATAGTAGCGACACTTACCCGCCCAAACAGCAATAGATCAAATAACTACACGGTGTCATGGGGAACGATGATCACCACGGTCCTACCATGGTATCTCTGGATGATCTCACAATTTCATTTACCATTTCTCGCCACGCATTTCAGCTATCATATGGCTGCGCGGATCGCGCTTCCACTCGAGGGTCACGTAAAATCTATTTGGTATTATGCACAAATAGTGTCCGAGAGACACTTTTTCTTATCATGGGAGTGGCTTGTCGGATCTGCATTATATATATTTCTACAAAGGTTGTATAAAGATCCAATAGTAAAATTTACACTTATTATGACTGGAGCAACATTTATAATTCCCACTATCGTGTCAACCAAACTTGCGTGGTATGTGCTTCCATTTTATCCATTCGCGGCGCTCCTAATTGGATTTGCCACATCACGATGTATTCATCTGATATTTGAGGCTACACGAGGCTATACTATGACTCATACTCACTAGGCACATTTTTCCAATTCCACCACTTCAGCTTCTCTGAACTGTGCGTAGTGTTACTTGCGAAATACACTGCACATCGCATGACATACAACATGCAACGATCTATATGGACATTACGCAGTCGACACAACTCCTCATACAGCCTGCTTGGGTCTTTCCCATCCAAATCGGATATTTTCCTAATCCCTAGATCTTCAAAATCTTTGGCTATAGAAACACCAACTCCAGGAATTTGCGTAAGTTCACTTTTTGTTTTCTGATTTTTCATATACATGTGCGCTACAGCTTCCCCCAGCATGTTCAAAACATTCTTTAAATTTCTTTATGGTAATTTTGCGGTGTGGCATTGCTGGCAATCCTGGATCATGAAAAATTACATGCGTTTTGGTACAGTCGTACACTAAAACAAAATGCAAATTAAACCCTTTTTGCCTATTTAATATACTCGAATTCACCTCTACGCCAACCAGCTTTCCGCTACGAACATACTTCAGCACTTCTGCTGTCGTAGATTTTCGTGTTTCATGTCGTACTACCCCTAAAAAATCAGGAATATACTGAATAACATCTGCTATGTTACTTCGCTCAAGATAATAATCCGCCATCTTATCTCCATATAGCGTTCTCAGATATTTAGGCCCCTGCTTATAAAGCGCTTCATAATCTACTGGTTCGATATTTGTGATACGTATACCTCGACCGGCGAGTGCTGTGTCTGCCACAAATGTCCATGTACCCTTTCCGGGAGTGGCTCTTGCCAAATCCTCTATCTGTTCCCATGAATATTCTTCACGGAAAAAATACAAATACAACATGCGGTATACCGCAGTTACACAATGCATATCATCATCACTGTTTGCTACAAATGGCGGTGAGGTGCGCATAGGCATAGTATACTAAATCTGCTTTACTACAGCGAAAATCTCGTGATATAGTAATGATCGCTGTCCCAACACTGAAACGTCATGAGAGAACGACAACGAACAGGACAAGAGTATCATGAGGCAGAATCGATGAAAAAACTAAATGTCACCATCATCGGTCCCGCCTGCTCTGGAAAATCCACCATTTTGCATTCATTAGGCGAACAGGGATATTTTGTGCGACCCGAACCAGAAAACGATATGTTCCCTATCTTTCTTAAGGATCCCAAAAAATATGCATTCAGCAACCAGCTAAACCTCATGACAAAACTTATGGAAGCGGAAATTAAAACTCGAAATGAATTAGAATTATCTGATCCACATTTTTCTGAAAGTGGAGTTTTGGCTACTGATATATACAATCGCTATCTTCATGACAAACACCTCATTTCAAATGAAGAATTCACACACCTGAACTGGCTATACCAGAATCATTTGGCTGCATTCCCTGTCGCGGATGTAGTGGTATACATCTCTACAGACTATGACACGCTCAAACAGCGAGCCATAAGACGTGATGGAAAAGTAGCCATGGATCCAGAAGACCTCAAACCGTATTGGGATAGACTTTTGGAGGATCTTCATGAACGAGGAATTCCCGTAGTGCATATAAACACTGGCATACATAGCATAGATGAAACCTCGAGTTTAATTTTATCAGCCGTTACAAAAGTGAAAGATGAACAAACAGCAACTCGTGGGAGAAGTATCATATAAATTAAAAAAAACTTTGCTGTATACTCAATCGTATGAAACTAAAAAATAAACATGTGTCTGTCATCATTTGGTCAGAGAATTATGAAAAACTTGTAGATTGGTATGCAAATGTATTGGGCTTCACAATACGCGAACGGTTAACACTTCCCGATGATACCTGTACGGGTTTTGATTTTGGTGATACGTATTTCAGCATCGGCCGTCATGATAAAGTACGAGGGGTAAATCATGATTCATATCGCATTATGATAGGATTTAACGTCGATAGTGTGAATGAAATTTATGATGAGCTAAAAAACAAGCCAGTCAAAATTATTGCAAAGCCATTTGAAAGTCCTCAGGGAGGATATTGGTGCATGACTATCGCGGATCCAGAGGAAAATATTCTCCAGTTCTTTGGAAGTAAATAATTTACGGCAATTGACTGGCGATCAGTGCTTCTTTTTGTACACGCGTGAATTTCTTTAATTTTGCTTCCCGTATAAGCGCCTCACTTCTATTTTGCGCCTTCTCTGTGTAGACCAATTCAAACGACTCAAAATATCGTAAGTATTTGGCTGACTTTCCAGATTTACTTCTGTGAATACTTATACGTTTTTCCAAATCATTGGTCTGACCAATGTAAAGCGTATTTGACGAGGTGCGAAGAATATATACTATAAACGGCTTATCCTGCTTATAAATCATTGGACATCTACTTTCACGACCACTTTTCCTTGGGGATGACTATCCAACCGTTCAAAAGCATCTTTTGCATACACCAACTCAAATGCCTGATCTACTCGCACATGAAGCACCTCTGTATCTACTAATTCTCGCAAGTGATTGAGATGAAAAGTGTTTGTTTTTGTGTTTTGTCCGATCACCGTGACCCCATACTTTTGGGCGAGTTCGGAACTAGGTGGTCCTTTCATAGAAACCAGAATCCCGCCTTGTTTCAGAACCAAAAATGATCGCTCTGTAGTCTCACCGCCTATAGTATCGTACACCGCGTCCACATCATGGACGACATCTTCAAATTTTTTCTTTTTATAATCTATTACTTCATCAGCACCCAAACTTTTTACAAACGCCATATCATCTGCGCTAGCTGTGGTTATCACGTAGGCACCATTCTTTTTTGCTAACTGTATAGCAATGTGCCCTATCCCCCCTGCGCCTCCATGGATAAGAATTTTTTGCCCACTGGAAAGTTTCATATGCTCTTCTAGCGCTTGGATTGCACTTGAACCAACAAGTGGTAATGCAGCGGCTTCTACGAGGGATACCGTATGAGGAGCAATGCTGATGTTATCTACATTCGCTGCTACATATTCGGCCAAACTCCCCGATCCACCGTTTGCTATATTTGCGCTTCCGTATACTATGTCACCTATGGTAAATTCGGTCACACCATCTGCTACTTCTGTTATCACTCCAGAAAAATCCCCGCCCAATGTAATCGGCATTTGAAACGGCATCATTTGTTGCATAACACCCGAACGAATGATGGTATCAAAAGGATTGAGACTTGCTGCATGTACTTGTACAAGAACTTGTCCCTCTTTTAGCGTTGGCACATCCACTTCATATATTTGAATGTTTTCGCTTCCACCGTATTCAATTATTTGTGCAGCTTTCATAATAGTTAAGAAAATATAAGCTTCATGAGCGCATCTCGCCCTTCACCAGTATACGAGCTATACGGAATGATTGTTACATCTCCACATTCCTTCTGTATTTCGGCAAGCTTTTTTACTCTCTCACCCATCTTTAGTTTATCTACTTTGTTCGCAATCACCACATATGGAAGATTATTTTTTGTAAACAAAAGCAATGACTCATGATCTTGAGCAGTAAGACCTACGTACGCATCTGTGATAAGTACCACGAGTTTATGCTTTACATTCGCAGAAAAAAGATACCATGCGATAAGTCGTCGAAAGTGATCCAATCGCTCTTTGGAACGCTTAGCATATCCGTACCCCGGAAGGTCGACAAAATATACTTTATTTTTCACACGAAAAAAGTCCAAAAGAACTGTTTTCCCAGGTCTCGTACTAGATCGGGCAAGTTTTTGGACAAGGAGTGAGTTTATCAATGATGACTTTCCTACATTTGAACGTCCTACAAACGCAATTTGAGGTAACGCCTCATTTAAAATTGGGTCCGAACCATTGATACTCTTGATAAATTTAGCCTCAACTGCACGACTATCCATATCATCTAGGATACAGGATTTTGAGGTAGAAAGATACAGTCTCTAGCCTCAGTGCGAGACTCAAGGATACTTCGTACCAAAATCCAACTGAATAATTTCTTTGAGGGCTTTTTCTACTTCTGCATATCCGCCTTCACCAAGATGGTGATACCGAATCATTCCCTGTTTATCGATGATATACACAATCGGAACAAGGTCCACTTCATATAGCTGCTTCACTTTTCTGTTTTCATCAAATCCTACGGGAAAGATCACATCACGTTCTTTAATTTTTGCCACTACATCATCCCATACCCTCTCTTGATCATATTTCGGCGATTGAATACCAATCACCTGAATATATGTACTGTATTGACGCTGAAATTCATTCAAAAAAGTGTAGACATTTAGACAATAGCTACAATACATACGGCCAAAAGTCAGAACAACAATTTTTTTATCTTTGAAAGTCGCTAGGCTTATGGGCTCTGAGTTATGCCATTTCGTCACGTCGTTCCACTCTGCAGCAGGTTTTGGTACACCATAGAGCTCAGACGGCGTATTGGTTGGAGTGGGATACGCATACGGCTTTTTCCACAGCACCCCGATAACTTTATTTGCTTGATCAGAAAACACTGGAATATAAAGTGATGGATTTGTCTGAAGCGCATATACATATCCTATAAATAAAAATACGAGAATCACTGCAAACAAACCAACAGCCGCAGTAACAGCACGGATTAATGCGTAAACACTTTTGTCTATATTCTTACGTGTCATATGTGAAAATAATATCACGTTAAAGATACTCTAAGTATTTTTTGGTAAATCTTTCTACTATCTCGTGCTCTGATTGCCAACTATTCCAGACAGCTTCACACCAAGTATGAATTGCGGCCACCTTTTCAGCCGCGCGCTCCTTCTTGAGCACATCGAGAATGTTTAAGCTTGCAAGCTCCGTGGGATGTGTTAAATCTGGCCAATCTTTCGTTTGGTCTGCTATAGCCATATGCGCGCGTTGTACTTGTTTGCCTGTGTAGCCATGCTTCAACAGTAAATATAACCCGACGAGCGCCATGATAGGAACAACTTTCTTGGTAAACATACCGACATGTTGCGCGCCATACGCATCGACCACGTGCTGATGCGTGAATTCCACGTCACCCAACGAAACAGTATATGCCGAAAGCTGACTAAATATCGCTATACATTCTGCAGATGCGTTATATCCTGCCAGCATTGGTGTATCCATCTGTGGGAGTCTCAGTCCACACCCCGGACATACAGAGATTTTTTTATCCATACGAGCAGTATATCGCGATCCAACTATTTCGTATAATCGATGTATGGCACACACCTATGTCGCACTCCTTCGAGGAATAAACGTGGGAGGAAACACAAAAGTAGAAATGAAAAAGCTCAAGGCGCTGTTTGAACGCATGAGATTTACCGATGTGTCTACATATATAAATAGTGGTAACGTACTGTTTCGCACCAACCAATCACGTGAGACCCTCACCACGCAAATAGAAAATTCCATAAAAGAAGAATTCGGATTTCCTGTTCGTGTAGCGGTGCGCGATCAGAAACAAATTTCTGAAATTACAGAACGAGTACCCAAAAATTGGACAAATGACGCAGCACAAAAAACAGATGTTATATTTCTATGGGACGAAGTGAACTCATCCAAAGTGCTCGAGGAAATTCTTACTAACCCCAAAGTAGACCAACTCTCCTATATGGATGGAGCGATCATATGGCATATAGACCGCGCACACTACAATCAAAGTGCAATGCATAAATTTATAGGCACACGTGTATATAAACAAATGACAGCAAGAAATATAAACACAGTGAGAAAACTTCGAGACCTAATGGGTAAATAGTATTACGTGAGTTGCGTTAGGTATCGACAGATATCAGTGGCAGTTGTTTCATTTTTTGCGAACGGTCCAATCCAACCACCAATTCTATTTATTTTTGTATTTGTCGCACACACTTCAATTCCACGGTGACCAGTAAGCCTGACCATGTCAGAACTAAAATCGGCAAGCAGCTCGTCTAATAATTTATTTTCGCGATCTCTTGGGTGATATCCACCCACATATTTCTCAACAGCAAATGCTTGATGATACGCATTTGACTGAAATACTTTTATCACTGGCTCGACTCGTAAAATTGTATGCCCCCATAATCCGATGTTTGCGCTGTATCGCGGGGCATACTGCGCTACCTCAGCTGTTACCTCTTTCATAAGTTTGGCTCGAGCAAGAGAAATATCACGATTAAACTTATGCAATATCCACCCTTCCCCCGCCCCCACACGAATAGCCTGAGAGTCCGTCCCACCAAAAGTGGGAATGTCTTCATAAATTATAAAATCATACACATTGGAGCCATTCACTCGCTCTGGGGTAAATTCTTCTGGGCTTCTTCTCATAGTTTTCGATTCTAGCGCTCCACAACAACATAAGCAAGAAATTCTACCGTATAGTAATCGGGTATATTTTCATTCTCGCCAAGTACAGAAAAAGTATTATAATCAAACCCACGATGCAAAACGCCATCAAATGCCCCAAATGTGGACACGAATTTGAAGCCTCCGAAGGCATCCTTTCTCATGTAAAGGAAGAAGCGAAACTTGAGATAGAAAAAGCAGTGCGACTGCGTATCGACGAAGAGAAAAAGCTAGAACTCGCTGATATGCAAAAAACGCTTGAGGAAAAAGAAAAAAAGATAACTGAGTTTCGCCAACAAGAACTCGACCTACGTGAAAAAACACGAAAATTAGAAGAGAAGGAAAAAGATCTGGAACTTGCTACCCAACGGCGCATGGATGAAGAAAAAAAACGTATAGAAGAAGAAACCTCTAAACGCCTTGTAGATGAGCATCGTCTGAAAGACTTAGACAAAGAAAAAAAGATTGCGGACATGGAAAAACTCATCGAAGAACTCAATCGTAAATCTCAACAAGGATCTATGCAGACACAGGGCGAAGTAGCTGAACTCGATTTAGAAAACACGTTGAGACTTCTCTTTCCTACCGACGAAATTACAGAAGTGAAGAAAGGTGAATTAGGTGGTGATATACGACAAGTAGTACAAACACAACGTGGCACCATATGTGGCATGATCCTCTGGGAACGCAAACGCACAAAAGCATGGAAAGAAGAATGGGTGACAAAACTCAAGGAGGACATGCGACGTGACCAAGCACATCTTGGCATTATCATCACTGAGGTGTTACCAAAGGATATGTCCAAAAGTATTGCAGAACGAAATGGCGTGTGGGTCACAACTTTGGACTCAGTTGAGCCACTTGCGGCACTGCTTCGTAAAAATCTCTACGACGTAGCCAAAGAAAAAGCCATCACGCTAAACAAGCAAGGCAAAGCTGAAGAACTCTATGATTTTGTAACAGGTGCACAGTTTGTACAGCAAGTAGAACACATGGTCGAAATGTATTTCGATATGAAGATGCAAATAACCCGTGAAAGGAACGCCTACGAAAAACTCTGGAAACAAAGAGAGACACAAGTAGATGGACTACTCAAAGGCATCTCGGGAATTTATGGTGGCATGCAAGGCATAGCGGGTAGCGCCCTTCCTCAAGTCAAGAATTTGGAGCTGACAAGCGGTGAAACTGAATAAGTAAACGACACACATGCTGTATATCCCCAGTTGTTACATGAAATCCCAACGGAAGAAAAAGCACCGCTCGATTATTTGACCATGGCGAATCCTGAAACTTAAACCAAACAGGGATACGACTATCTCGTAGCACTTTCTCCACATCAGCAACTATAAAATCGGCTCTGGACTTAAATCCCACTGGATAAACATGTAGTAATTTCTTATCCAAACTTCGCATGTGCACTTCATACCATGGTGATGAGGGAATATATAACGGTTTTAATAAATGCTCGTACAACGCAACCTGTTTTTGCTTGTGTGTTTCAATATAAGAAAAATCTATATAGTGATGTAGCATTCTATTGCGCCGACTTCCTTTATACCCGTATGTGCTATCACCTACTAGGTCGTCATGAAAACGCAGTAATCGTTTATGAGCAAACGATACTAAACCATATGAGCGTATTACCACGCCAAGCACAAACGCGATACGAAAAAGTGAGTATAAAAGATGCGTGAGTATGATATACGAATATTCTTTTTGACGCATCTGAATTTTAGGAATCGATATCGGCATTTTGCTATAGACGAAGCTCCCATAGAGCGGGCTCACTTTTCGTACGCTATCAATCATAAAATGATTTGGATGATACACAGAAACGGTGGTTGGATTTATGAGTCGATGGACACAATCTTCCACAACCAGCATATGATTACACAGCTTTTCTATGTACTTGCCATCTGCAAGTCGAGTATTGGTTATCCCACAAGCATGAAACAAGATCAACACACTTGGTTTATATGTGTCGATAAGACGCTCCAACACTAACTTCGCTATTTGAAAGTTATTATCCAACGGATAAAACACCGGTGTGTATCCATGTCGTTCTATATTTTCAACGACATCCATACAGTAAAAATCGGGAACCAAGACAATGGACTTTTGTGAAATATTTTTGAGGGAAAAAATAGACCACATCGCATCCTCAAATGACAAAAAATGCGTTTGAAAAACTCCATCTGGTAACGTATATCGTTTTCGATGTAAAAAAGGTAACAAAAATGGTTGATAGTAGGTAAGCATAAGAAAAAATAAAAATAGACAATGCGAAGTAAACTTTAGATACGGTTAGGAGGATGATATCCACATGACTGTTGGAGGTCTATTTGTTTCATAAAGCTCGATCCTGCTTATCCAGCATCATACAACAAGTTCTAAAATAAAAGAAACATCGCGATCTAAGACAATCCCCTCAGCTTTACGCACGGCGATTTTAATCGGAAGTATGTAACAAGATGATTCTTTGTCGAAGAATATAGACGTAGCCCAATGTGTCTGCCCTACAGTCACTCGCACGCGGAGTGATCCCCATCCTCGAATAAGGTCGCTATATCGTAGCTTAATTTCATCGGAAATATTTTTTGGAATCGTCACAAAATGCCAAGCTCCAGCCCCTTGGTAGAGCCAAACATTAGCTGTAATAGCATATTCAGTTTTTTTCATTTTGTTGTTCGTCATAGGCATAATACATATACACGATATATATCATAATTCCGCTATAAAGCATGAATTCTACAAACTCTGCCCACACAGATATAGTGTGTGTACTATCAAGTCGGATATACAAATTAAATATAAAACCCAAAAAGAAATATATGCTTGCAAACCATGGCGTCACAAAAAGTGATAGTGGATATTTTTTCAATATTGCATACATATATTGGAACACCCAACTCAACGATCCATACAATCCAATGAGTATATATCCCAAATTCACCTTGTCGCTTCCCACTGAATCAAGATTGTGCACCGTAATTTCTTGCTGAACATTACTTTCTAGCATCCAACTCGGTGTTGCAATGTGCAATATACGCTGTCCCCAAGACACCTCATCTCCAACAACCATCGCAAGCACTATTGCCGCAAAAAGAAAGACAATCCCCAGAACTAACTTTCTCACCTCATATAATCTCTTAGCAAATAAGAAGAAATATATAGCGGACACAGTCAACATCACTACTTGTAAGTATTCTATAACGTGATCTTCTTTGGAAAGTTCTGCAAACACATCAAATGGAAGTAGTGATGCAATCAACGCATAACAAAATATAGCTGCCCCGCTTCCGAACACTATCTGTCGGTAATATTTTTCATACCACGCATTTGTCTGCCCCACAAGCGTGACTACCCCACTAAATATGCTCAATAATATAATTTGCGAAATCTGCAGTGGAATAAACGAGTAGATAAAATTCGGAGGGGTCACATATCCTAATATCGTAAGGATCGCACCACTTACAAAGGTACATGGAAACACTATATATGTATTTAGCCTTGATAGCGCGGTACTTATCGTTCGTCGGGCGTACAGTCGAGCCAACACAATAATCACACAGGCGATATATCCATATATAAATGAGGAGATATGTGTGTATTTGAACACTGTGGTGCCCGACTTGTATACATCTACGATCAAAAGAAATATCGTGAACAAATAAATGCTCGATAATATAGGAATATTTTTTGTCATATCACTACCCCTTTCTATCGTATCTTGAAGTATGCGTTTTGCAAACACATGGAACATAGTTGCGTTGAACTATACACACAAGATTGGTAGACTAGACCATCATGAAGTACCGAACCTTGGGAAAAACTGGATATAAAATTTCTGAAATAAGTTATGGCTCTTGGTCTCTAGGAGCAGATTGGGGTAATGTATCAGAAGAACAGGCTATGTCCGTGCTTCATAGCGCCATCGATCAGGGAGTAAACTTTATCGATACCGCTGATGTATATGGGGATGGAAAAAGTGAACAGCGTATTGGGAAACTCCTGAAACAACGCAAGGAGCGTATATATGTAGCAACCAAAGCAGGAAGGAGGCTAAATCCTCATGTAGCCGAAGGCTACACCAAAGAAAACTTGAATGCTTTCGTCGATCGAAGTCGAGAAAATCTTGGCGTACAGACTCTAGACCTCCTCCAGCTTCATTGTCCACCCACGTCCGTGTATTACAACCAAGAAGTGTTTACTGCACTCGATGAAATGGTGGTAAAAAAGAAAATTCGTTTCTATGGCGTAAGTGTAGAAAAAGTAGAGGAAGGCCTCAAATCCATAGAATATCCAAACCTTTCTACGGTACAGATTATTTACAATATGTTTCGACAGCGTCCTGCTGAACTTTTTTTCGAACAAGCAAAAAAGAAAAATATAGGCATCATCATCCGTGTTCCACTGGCAAGCGGCTTGCTGAGCGGAAAAATGACTATAGATACGAACTTTCCTACAAACGATCATCGAAACTATAATCGACAGGGCGGATCTTTTGATGTAGGTGAAACATTTGCGGGCATCCCATTTGAACTAGGACTACAAACAGTAAACAAATTGAAACAAATATTGCCACGCGGATATTCTATGCCACAATTTGCCCTACGATGGATTCTAGAACAAGATGCCGTCTCGACTATCATCCCCGGTGGAAAACACCCTGAACAAATAACGGACAATGTGCACACTTGTGAATTACCCAGACTTTCTCGTGATATTCAAAAAAAGGTTGCGTCAATCTATACAGATTTCGTTATGCCGTATGTACATCAACGCTGGTAAATCTTCGATATTCTACTGCGATTGATCGCACGTATAAAGCTTGCTAGACTAAACAAGATATGTCATATCAAACAATAGCAAAGAATAGGTTTTCTCTCGCAGCATTCTTATTTTTATGTGTATGCATAGGCATCTTCATATACAGCATACCCGCCATACGCACAAAAGTTACTAAACTTCTCTCCTATAATGCATGCGACGTACCAATCACCTATTCACTCGGCTCCATAGATTCACGATTTAAACTCTCTCAGGAGAATGCATTAGCCAATATACAAAAAGCTGCTACTATCTGGAACGACTCATATATCAAACCCCTTTTTATCTATTCCCCCGATGCTGAGCTCACCGTAAATTTTGTATATGACGAGCGCACTGCGCTAAATGAAAAAATTAGTGCCCAACAAAATCAACTTGACCAGAAAAACTCGACACTTCAGAGACAAATAGATGCGTATGACGCTGATGTGGTGGCATTTGAAAAAAGATTAGCCAATTTTAACTCACGAGTCGATCAAGCCAATCGCGCTGGAAATGTCTCAGAAGATGAATACAACTCTCTTGTATCAGAACAAAACGCACTGAAAGCAGAAAGAGACTCACTCAACGCTAGAGCAGATCAACTCAATCTAGGAGCTAGTAACTTCAACGCAAACCTCAGTGATCTCAAAAATAATATGAATGAATTTAACGAAAAAATTATTCAAAAACCTGAAGAGGGATTATATAACCCAACAGAAAATACTATCGCTATCTATTTTGTAGTCGACAACAATGAACTTGTACACACGCTCGCACATGAATTGGGACATGCACGAGCTTTCGAACACACAGATGGTACATCGGACCTTATGTATCCGTCTTCATCTAAAACACTGGCCTTAACACCAAATGATAAAGCACAATTGGATAATATATGTAGAGAACAATCCCGAATCTCGCATATACTGGAAGAGCTAAAAACCAATATTTTCACCATCATTCGATTGTTGGCTCTGTATAACAAGTAGTTTTTCTAATGAAACTTTTCGCCTTTCGCCAGCATTTCAATAATCACTCTCATACGATTTGCTCGAGTTTCAGGTTTCTTTGCAGTTTGTAATCGCCATGAGATGGCGTACAAATTTGATTTGTTCAGCGTAGCAAAAAATTCTTTCGCTTTTTTATGTTTCCCCAACTCTTTTATAAATTCTTCAGGGATGGTGCTGGTTGTCGGAGAGTCATATGCAGCCTCCCATCGTCCATCTTTTTTTGCTGCAACTACCTGTACAAGACCAGTCGGGCGCATTTTTCCCTCTTTTATGAGGCGTTCTACCTTTTCTCGATTTATTTTGGACCAAATACTTCGCTTTCTACGTGGTGTAAACTTTTGGATATGCGAGGATGCATCATATTTGTGCACCAGACTATCTATCCACCCAAAGCAAAGGGCAACGTCCACCGCCTCCACATAACTCAAAGTTTTTAGATTAGAATTTTTATTGCCCAATCGCAACCAAATCCCATCGGAAAGTTTTCCGTTTTTCTCAAGCCACTTTTCCCATTGGGCGCTATCGCTAAATACCATAATAGATGAAGGATCTACTTGCATAGTTTCATTATAGTACTACAAATGTATAATGAGATTTCTGTATGCAACAACTCTCCCACGACCAAAAACTTTGCCTTGACCATATCCTTGAGTGGTATAAAAAAGACAAACACGAGATGCAATATGTGACGCTGGGTGGATATGCAGGAACTGGCAAAACCACACTAATCGCAATCCTACGAAAAGAACTACACGAAATAGATAAACATCTCAAAGTAGGATTTGCTAGCTATACAGGAAAGGCCGCGCGTGTATTGCAACGCAAACTCACCGAAGAAAATGCGATTCTAAAATCCGATACTGTCGGCACCATCCACTCTCTCATCTATACACCGATAGTAAACACCAACGAAGAAATAGTCGGTTGGAAAACCAAAGAAGAGATTGAATGTGACCTCATCATCATAGACGAAGCATCTATGGTCGATGGAATCATCTGGGAACATCTTCTAGCATATGGTAAGCCCATTATCGTTGTCGGTGATCACGGACAGCTCCCTCCAATCAAAGGAAACTTTAATCTCATGCAAAAACCCAACGTGACGCTTGTAGAGATACACCGACAAGCCAAACTCAATCCCATCATAGATGTCTCAATTCAAGCAAGAAAAACGGGTGTGATAGAGGCAAAAAAATATTCCAACAACGTCATCAAATTTGATCGCAACGATAGCGAGACCGGTGAACGCATGAGTGAAATGCTGTCTAACTACTCCACAGATACGCTTATCCTCTGTGGATACAACACCACTCGCAAACGACTCAATGCGCATATACGAAACTCACTAGGCTTCGAATCCCCGACCCCAACCAGTGGAGATCGTGTAATATGCCTGCGAAATAATCATATGGCAAAAATATATAACGGCATGTTGGGAACGATCATCAGCATAGAACAGAAAGACAAAGACTGGTATGCAGCTGAAATCGCCATGGATGGTTCTGATGAAACGTACGAAGGGCTTATTTCCATTGCACAGTTTGGTGCTGATAGTGCGCTGAACTTTACAGAAAACAGGAAGCAAACGGTTCGTGGTGATCTCTTTGATTTCGGTTATGCCCTCACAGTACACAAGGCACAAGGGAGCCAAGCCAAACGAGTGATACTTTTTGAAGAGAGGTTTAAGCAAATGGATGATGATCAATGGAAGCGTTGGCTATATACAGCGGTCACCCGCGCGGAGAAAGAACTTTTTATCTTTCCATCATAAGGATTGCTACGGAACTTATCCCCTTTCCGGGATTTCCGTTCCACTCCGTTGAGCTCCATAGATTCGATTCTTATCAGTGCTGCGGGACTTGGATTCGGACCAAGATAAGCAGATTCAGAGTCTGCTGTACTACCGTTATACGATCCCGCAAGTGGTAGTATTATACCGCAGAGCTGAAGCTAAGAATAGTTCGTGCTAGAATGCTTTTATGAGAAAAATTCTTGTACTCGAATTCATCACCCTCGATGGCGTCATACAGGCTCCCGGTGAATCAAAAGAAGATGAAGCCGAAGGATTTAAATTCGGTGGGTGGATGGGACCACTCTTTGAAGCTGAAGTTGGGGGTACCGAGATGGAGAAACAGATGAAAGCGACAGGTGCTCTACTCCTTGGTCGCAAAACGTACGATAACTGGGTGGGATATTGGCCAACACATACAGAAACATGGCCTCAAGTGAACAAAATTACAAAATATGTTGTTTCTAAAACCTTAAAAAATCCAACTTGGGAAAATACAGAAGTTATAAATGATGTTGATGGTTTAAAAAAATTAATAAATTCAGAAGGGCCAGATCTACAGGTGTATGGAAGCGCGAACCTCGTTCAGACACTCATGCAGCATGATTTAGTCAATGAATTTTGGCTTAAAATATTTCCCATCACTCTTGGAAGCGGAAAGCGATTGTTTGAAAAAGGCACGATACCTGCTGCATTTACGCTTTACGAATCCCAAGTTACTCCAACTGGGGTAATTTTCGCTAAATACAAGCGTGCAGGAAAAGTGAAAACAAAATCGTTCTAAATTTGGGTTACAACACGAGAACCTTCTTTTGCCACTCTTTCAAGATATCCTCGTACCCTACCATGCTCAAATGGCATACCAAGGGCTCTATTTTGAGAAGTAATGCTCTCAGTTAACGTATTTTCAACTATTTGTGAAAACGACATCCATTTGGTCCGAGCTTCATCCTTTTCTGATCTGCTCATCCCATCACGACCCTTTTCGAAAAATATTGCAAAACTATTTCTATACTCATCGCAATGATTTTTCATTTCTGGTGTGTATAACGATGTAACACCTGCATTTATTAGGGAAAGCGCCGATTCGATTTGGAGTAAATGCTCTGAAGCATTAAAATAATCTCTTACATAGGGAGTTCCAAAAAGTGACGCTAAAGACCATCTCGTTCCATCTTGTACCGAAGTAAATACTCTTTTTATATCTTTTGCAGCAACGGGGGCAGTTCTACCATAATGTGCATGTATACGATCAACGTCTTCTTGTATTTCTTTCACTTTTTTTCTACGCTTGCCGATATAATACATTTCAAACTCAGAGAAAGTCATTTGTTTATCTAAAAAACTTTGAAGAAACGCAGCGCCTAGACCAACTTGTTTGGGTCCAAACATTTGAGGATAGTATACATTGGCTAAATAGTCCGCCTTAAATAAACCATCAAATATTTTCGCTTTTTCTTGAGCACGCGCTTTACCGAAAGATGTATTTTCTATCATATGAGAAGTATTTATACACCGGTCTACAACCTCTTGCTTGACTCTATCCTGACTTTTCCTGACATATGTGGTATAATTTACGCATGCAAAAGCATCAGCCACTGCCACAAAAGGAGATCCTCAAGAGGTTGTCTCCGTTTTTTAAGGAACTATCTATAGGAAAATCAGGGAGCATCGTCGGAACCTATAAATCTATCAAGTCAGGGCTCCTCCAGTATGTTTTGGGAAATCGATCGGAATTTACGGACTATTTGCCAAAAGACGCTGTTATCGTGTTTTTCGA
The DNA here is from genome assembly GCA_018062625.1 of Candidatus Woesebacteria bacterium. GTDB lineage: Bacteria > Patescibacteriota > Microgenomatia > UBA10105 > UBA927 > UBA927. The sequence goes on along the minus strand of JAGORV010000001.1, from coordinate 33,007 downwards.
ACCTACACTTCTCATTTCTGCAAATCCTTACTATTGGCTTCACCAGCTAAGCATCGCCATCTCGCAAACAGATCCAAACTACAAACACACGGTGACTGAAGATACCGCGGTGCTGCTAGGAGCATTACAGCAATACATCACCAGGCTATCGGACACAGGCAAAAGACTTGTGATAATTTTCTATAAAATAGAACGACTCAAAGATATACACCCCACAGCAGCAGAGTCGCTTGTTACGCTTTACAGAACGCGCAAAATAGTTACCCTTCCCGCTTGTTCGTTTTGGTTTCTGCTCGACGACATAAACCCCATGGAAATGAAAACATCTGCCTTTTTGGAAAAACTTACCTATCCCCTCTGCGAATCTATTCTCTACTTCCCAGATCTCACGCCTAGTGAAACAGAATACTGGATAGACATATTTGCCGACCGCTACAACATGACGCTTGATGTCAAAACGAGAAAAAAGATTTATACGTACTGTGGAGGAAATTACTCGTTAATTTATGATGCGTTTTTGATACTACAAAAAGATGGATTTACCGAAAATTGGCTCAAAGTTCTCGAAAATAATCCCATCATTACCCAATACTTGGAAGAATATAGAAAAACATTCAGTTTAGAAAACCAGCGATTGATCATAAAGTATGCAAAGGGACAAATAGGAAGAGACGCTATTCCGATAATAAATGACTTACAAATTCATTCAAAACTCTTTTTCGACTACTGCGCCAATCTCGCTGATGATGTCATAGCTAAAAGTGGTATAAGCTTTTTCACGGGTCGTGAATTACAACTTTATGAATATCTCAAATCAAAGAAAAATACGCTGGTGCCAAAAGAAGATGTTCAAAAGCTTATATGGGACGATAACTACGATTCATTCTCTCTCTGGGCACAAGACAAAATGATTTCAAGACTTAGAAAAAAGCTGAAAATTGCGAATTATGGCGAGAGTTTAATAGTAGTCAAAAATAGAGGAATCATGCTCTGGGACGAGAATCTGTAGAAATTTATTATTTCCGTAAAATCTTTTCCATCGTTTTCCCATGGGCTAATTCGTCTACTAGTTTATCTAAATAGCGAATCTCGCGCATGGTCGGCTCCTTTATATCCTCGACTCGCACCCCGCAAATCACACCTTTCACCAGCATGCGTTGCGGATTTAGTTTTGGTGCATCCGCAAAGAAGTTCTCAAAATTGGTCTGTTTTTCCAGCTGTGCCTCTAGTTGTTTCTGGCTATATCCAGTCAACCAACAAATAATCTCATCGACCTCTGCTTTGGTGCGACCTTTCTTCTCCGCCTTGGTAATATAGAGTGGGTATACTCTTGCAACGCTCATAGTGTAAACCCGATGATTATTCGTATCTTTCATAATCTTCAATATTTTATCATGACTGTAAGCAAGCTCTCTGGAATTATAACGACGTCATGCTATTATTATAGTATGATTTTAGTAATCCACATCACAGTCGCGATCATAAGCGTTCTCTCCTCTTTGCTCACACTCCTCTCGCCCACTCAAAGCAAACTACGCACTACACAACTCCTAACCGTAGCGACCCTCGCAAGCGGGCTTGTCATGGTTATTGCGCATCCAACGAGTCTCGGACAATCTTGCATCAGCGGGATACTATATCTTGGATATATATCCCTTGTATTAACTATGAGCAGCAACAAACTTGCTGTTATGAAAGGAAAAATAGCCCTATGAAAAAAGTCGTTATGATATTTTTGGTTCTCGTACTACTGACTATATTGTTTTATGCGGTTCGCAATGCTATACGAGGCGCATATTTCCGCCCAGAAGATATGCCGACATCAACGCAAGGGACCCAAGTATTCCCTACTCTACGCCCAGACGCGGGTTATACTGAGCCTCCAAAATAATCACTCGCTAATGAACTTAAGCTGCAGAAAACTCCCCGTGCACAGGGAGTAATCCGCATTCAATTACTTTTGCCCAAACCCTCTTCCCATTCCATTGCCCATACCCATTCCACCTCGTGCTCCAAGAAGGAGATTAGTAGGGATATTGTTGGCGTTGGCCCATGCTAACATTTCATCTTTATGTTTTTGCATTTGCGCGCGTCTTTCCTCTCTTGTAAGATTTGCAAAGCTTGCCATGTCTTTTTCACGAAGCTCTTGCTGTTCTTTGTGTTTATTTAGAATCAGCTGTTTCTGCGCTTCAGTGATTGTCCCTGCTTTCACTGCGCTACCTAGCTTATCTGAAAACTCTTTTGTACGCTCTGCCTGTCGTTCCTCATGAAAATCAGAAAATACTGATTTCACTTCAGATTCGTTTAGGTGAAAACGTGAGGTAAGCTTGGTGATCAAATCCGTTGGCCAAAAGCTTGCTTCTGCCTTTGGAACTGCGACCATACTCATAAGCACTCCCCCTGCGAGTATCCCTAAAGTCACTGTTTTATAATTCATTGTATATATCACCTCCTATCGTTTGTTTATTGTAGTATCCAATCCTGATGTTTACCTGAAATTTGAAAAGGCGAAATATTTACCCGCGTAGTTTTTTTATGTAATTAATCAAAGAATAAATTCTCTGTGGTATAGTAATAAACATGAATTGGTTATTTTTCGCGCTATTGAGTGTACTCGCAGGATCTGTATCCAACCTCTATCAAAAAATTGCAATGCGAGAGGAAAAAACAGATGCAGTGGCTTCGGCGGTAACGTTTCAGATACTTACTGGTGTTGCGTATTTTATCTACGCACTCATACGAGGCTTCCATATTCCTGATATATCTCTCGCGCCATATTTTCTCTTTAGCATGATTCTGTATGCTACCGGCACAGTATTCTTTTTTCGTGCAATCAAACTTATCGAGGCGTCCGAGATGACCATCATAAACGGCGTGGGAAGTTTAGTAACTATACTTGCATCGTTTATTTTTCTCCATGAATCACTTTCACTCCCCCAACTGCTGGGCGCACTACTTATACTTTTTGCAGTCATAGTTATCAACTTTAGTAAAAAAGGCATCGTGATAAATAAAGGCATGTGGTTAGCTGTTGCTGGAACATGTAGCTATGGACTAGCAGTTATATCTGATACGCATATTATTCGCTCCTTTGAGGCTGCGTCATTTATCCCTATTGGCGCATTTGGCACCGCACTAGTCATGATGATTTGGTATTACAAAAAAATTCCTTTAGTTATCAAAACGGTAAAAACAGCCGAAAAAAATCTTGTGATATTCTGTGCATTATACGCAGTAAGTGCCATCGCGTTTTATCACTCACTACAACTAGGAGCCCTTGTGGGACAAGTGAGTACGATTTTTCGTGCGTCTATAATCGTGACCGTATTACTTTCCAGCATTTTCCTAAACGAAAGAAAGCATCTTGGGAAAAAAATTCTTGGGGCTATCCTTACGACTGTCGGTGTAATCCTCGTGTCACTTTGACACAACTTTGGATAACACCGCTTCCGCTACCCTTTGTGCAAGGTTTGGAAAAAATGCATCTGGAATTATATTTTCTGCTGATGGATTTATGATCAGATTTGCGATTGCCGTAGAGACAGCTTGCTTCATTTCAGGGGAAATTGTTTTTAGTCTCCCTTGTATTACCGCGCGAAAAATTCCTGGGTAGGCCAATACGTTATTAATTTGATTAGGATAATCACTTCGCCCTGTCGCCACAATCGCAGCACCCGCAGCCTTTGCAATATCAGGCATAATCTCAGGAATTGGATTTGCCATAGCAAATACTATGGCTTTGGGCGCCATAGATTTTATGTGATCTGCTGAAATATTGTTAGGACCGGACACACCAATTACGACATCTGCCCCTCGGATAACTTCTGATAGATCACCTTTTTTATGCTCTACATTCGAAACTCCCACTACTGCTTGTTTATAAATATTGAGATCTGCACGCCCTAAATATAGGGCTCCCAGTTTATCGACTACAACAACATCTCTTACTCTTGTGCCCCCCGCAATCAGCTCACAACGATCACTTTCGCACATGAGTCCGAGCAACATCTTAGCCGTAGCCAGTCCCGCTGCCCCAGCACCCACTATAACTACTCTTAGATCCGCATACTTCTTTCCTACTACTTTGGCGGCATTGTGAAGCGCAGCTGCAACAACGATGGCAGTCCCATGCTGATCATCATGAAAAACTGGAATGCCAATATGCTGGAGGGCTTCTTCTATTTGAAAGCATCGTGGCGCACTTATGTCTTCTAAGTTTATTCCAGCAAATGATGGAGCAACTTGAGTAACAAATTTTATGATCTCCCCAGAATCTTGGGTGTTTATAACGAGAGGCACTGCATCAACACCAGCAAATTCTTTAAGCAATAATGCTTTTCCCTCCATCACGGGAAGGGCCGCTTCTGGGCCAATATTGCCCAATCCCAACACTGCAGATCCATCAGATATGACCGCTACCGTTCGGCCTCGCCAAGTGTAATCATACGAAAGTGAGGGATCGCGCGATATAGCAATGCTCGCAGCGGCAACTCCCGGCGTATATACCAAAGCCAAATCATCACGAGTTTTTATGGGAACCACCGAACCCGTCACCAATTTCCCTTGATGCTTCTTGTGAAACTCCAACGATCGTTCATCGAGTGTGGCCATAGTGGAATTATACATTTCGCATTCAGAATTGCGAGTCCTAAACCTCAATCGTCGGATAGCGCATCATAAATGGTACAATCAGGGTATGTTAGTAGACAATATCAAGCTTGTAGTGCGCGCAGGAAGCGGTGGAAATGGTGCTGCGACGTTCCGTAGTGACGGGCAGACCGCACGTGGTGGCCCGGATGGTGGTAACGGAGGTAATGGAGGAAATATCTTCTTCCAAGGCTCTCACAACCTCACTGATCTTCGCGAATTTCGTTTCAAAAAGAAAATCATCGCCGAAAGTGGTGGAAACGGTGCTAGACAGCAGATGAATGGCAAAAAAGCCCCAGACACTATTATTCTCGTGCCTTGGGGGACCCGTATCACTAATCTCGACGATAAATCGGTTATAGAAATTGGAGAAACCACAGAACCCATCCTGATTGCAAAAGGTGGACGTGGTGGTCGAGGTAACGTGACGTATAAATCTTCAGTAAATCAGGCACCAACTACCCGCGAACTCGGATTCTTGGGAGAAGTGAAAAATTTATGGCTAGAACTCACCCTGATCGCAGACGTGGGTCTTATCGGCCTTCCTAATGCTGGTAAAAGCAGTTTGCTTACCGCGCTAACCAACGCTACTCCTACAATCGGTGCATACCCTTTTACCACTCTTGAGCCGACCATCGGCATGCTCGATGTATACCCTATCGCAGATATTCCCGGACTTATAGAAGGCGCATCCCGCGGTAAAGGTCTCGGAGTCGAATTTTTACGACACATAGAAAAAACAAAAATACTTTTACATTGTATCGATGTCACAAGTGAGCATCTCAAAGAAGACTACAATACTATTCGCAAAGAATTTAAAGCGTTTGATGCAGCACTCTTGGCAAAACCAGAATACATCGTATTAAACAAAGTAGACTTAGCTGAACCTAAGGTAGTTGAAAAAGCCAAAAAACTTTTTACTAAATTGGGTAAGACCGTGTTTACCTGTTCTATCTATCAACCAGAACATATAGACCTACTCAAAGCTCAAGTTCTGCAACTGTTGGCCGAATATCACGAATGAAAAAATACTATATAAAAAAAGAACCACGTATCCCTTTCACCCAAGATGGTTACGACAAACTAGTTATTGAACACGCCAAACTAGTCGCCGATCGACCCGTGGCTGTCGAAAATTTACGCAAATCTCGCGAAATGGGAGATTTGTCTGAGAATGGATATTACAAAGCATCACGCGCAGCTCTATCATTTTTGGATGCTCGCTTGCGTCGTGCTACTCGGTTATTAAAGCTTGCTATCATCGTTTCATCTCATGGAAGCAGATCCGTACAGATCGGCAGCCTCGTAAAAGTAAAAATTGGCGACAAAGAATCGGAATATACTATAGTCGGCGGGTACGAGTCAGATCCTATGAATCACACAATCTCTCATATATCACCACTTGGGAAAGCAATGATCGGAAAAATTGCCGGTGACACTGTGGAGGTACGCGCTCCAGAACGAACCATCTCATACACCATTGTCTCCGTCGCGTAATTTAGGATAAGGGGAGCTGCAGTAATTTCTTGGATCTCTCCAAAAGTCCGTCTTTCAGCAATCCATCGATAATTTTCTTCACAAACGATGGCGATTTTTTGTAATAGTCACTTGTGTAAGCAATCAGTTTTTTTTCTTCCCAAGATTTTTGCCGTAACGCATCTATAACTCGGCCTCGAAAATATCTATTGGACTCTTTGAACGGCACCGCAACGCTTTTTTTCACTTTCTTTGTAGTATCTATGACGTTTTTTAATTCCAATGCTCCATAATCCATGAGCGCTTGATGCCATTCCCATGATTTATCTCGCGGCACGAGTTGATCTGCGACCGCCTCCACAGCTTTTTCCTTTTGTGGAAACCCATTAAAGAAATAATGAACAATAATTTGTCGTATGTTGGTGTCGATCATAGAGACCTGTGCACGATTTGCGAACACCATAATTGCTCGAGCAGTATATTTCCCCACTCCACTCAATTTAAGTAGTTCTGACTCACTTTCTGGAAAATATCCACTATAGGTGTTCACTACTTCTTCAGCAGTTTTTTTCAAGTACAACGCTCGTCGGTTGTAGCCCATACCCCGCCATATCCGTAACACCTTAGCAGGGGTAGCACGAGCAAGCGCATACACATCGGGAAAAAAATACAAAAACTCTTCATATTTAGATAACACTCGAGATACTTGAGTCTGCTGCAACATAACTTCAGAAATGAGAATCCTATATGGATCATTTGTTTTGCGCCACGGAAGATTTCGACGATTTTGCTTCCACCACAAAAAAATCATATTCTGAAAAGATTTTATTTTGGCTGCAGATATCTTCATAGCGCTCATTCTACCAAAAAAACCCCTCGGCAGAGGGGTTTTTATTTTATACTCTCATTATCTTTTATGGAGTAGCGGTTGGCGCTACTGTTGTAGTTGCTGCGACTGTCACGGTAGGTGTTACCGTTGTCGTGACTTTTATCGGTAGACTAAAATCTTTGACTGCAGTGACTTCTGTTACTGTGTTTGCTGAGCTATCCCAAAGCCCTCGAACTCGTACTCGGGCTCCAACCTTCACGTCAGATTGTGAGATAGTTTCTTCTTTACGATTGGTGAACTTCGTTGTAGAAGATACGGTCACAGTTTGTTCTGCTCGTTTATCACTAATTGTACTCATGACCCAACCATTGGTACTCAGTGACTTTACGACTCCAAAGAATATACCAAACCTCTTTTGGATCGAAAGATTTCGCACTTGCTTGGCCAAAACAGATGTATGAGCATCGTCTGTCCAATGGCCTATGACATTGACCATATTGCCTACGGCGAATTCATCCAATGCAGACTTTCCCCAAAATTTTCTACGAAATTCCGTGTTTGTATCGGTATTCACGGTAAATGATTTTCCATCTTTTTCGACGGTAAGAGTTGTACCAGCTATAATCGTCACTTTTCCATTTACTATAGTTACGCGGTTTCCACGATTAAATAAGCGATTGAGTAAGCCCGGCTTCGTTGCTTCTTTGCGCTCATCTTTTCGCTCTTCTCTCTTCTCTTGTCTATCTTCCATACGATCTTCAATGCGCTCTTTCACATTTCCAAAATCTATTGCATAAGCAGGTGATGCGATGGATAACGCGAATATTGAAGCAATAACGATTCTTGTCATGTATATATTTTTCATAATATAAATCCTTTCTTATATGTAGTACGCGCAAGATAGGAAATAAGTTTCATCCCTTCGCAACTATTTGGATTTACCCGTACTATTTAGTTCCCTGAGTCAAAATTTACGTTAAACTCTTTTTCCGCTACATTCCCATCTTCATCATTTGCGGACACAACTATAGGATTATCCCCTTCATCAAGGGTCAATGAGACAGAAAAGTTACCACTACCATCTGCAACAGTAGACTCATCGTTTACAAACACCTCTGCGTTGGGTTTAGTCTTTCCACGAACCACAACCACAGCAGTTGTTACTGTTGCACCATTTGCGGGGGATGAGATTGTCAACGAAATCTCAGACGCTATCACTGACCCTCCGTTTGTAACAGGGGTTATGATAGGTGAAATGTCCGGAGTAGGTCTTGCCAATTCACTAATTTCTGTTGTTGCTGATTTTTGTGCAGACTGTTTATCGCGATATACGAACCATATACTTCCAAACAAAATTGCGACCAAGAGTATGATAGATAGCGATTTCAAATTCATAACGACTCCTTTCACTTGCTATTCTTACGTATATCACCATGTTTTGCAAGTTCACGCATACGGTATTCATATACTTTTCTGCGCTTTCGCGTAATAAATATAATCAGACATAAAACCCCTAATATCCCAATCGCTGCCATCAGCGATTCTATCGGCAACTCTTCTACAAAAGTCATGACGGTATCTTGCCAATAGTCCCGTATGATTTCTCTATCTTGAGAAAATATGGTAAGCAAATCCCATCCCTGCAAATCAGAGATTTTTTGCATGCTAATCCAAAAAAATACACAGACAAGGATCGCCATAACCCCAACTCCTGCATAAAACCCGCGAAGCCATGAGGAAGATCGCGATTTTTCAAACCTCGTTACCTGTTTCATAACACTAGTGGTTACATCAATTTTTTTCATATGATAATAACTTTCGCAATAATTCTTTCCCCCGTCTTAAATGTGTACGAATAGTATTTACGGGTAACGCGAGCTTCTTGCTTACTTCTTCATAAGATAAATCCTCGAAATAATATAGTCTAATCACCTTCTGATAGTGTACAGGAATTTTGGCCAACGCTCCTTCTATTGTATGTGCCTGCTCTGCTTGTACAATTTGCGCATATAGTGATTCTTCTTCATTTGAAGCGAGTATATCATCGAGAGGTATATCTTTTTTGTTCTTACGTATATGCGAAATTGTTGTATTTCTGGCTATAGAAAATACGTATGCAGAAAATTTTTTACTGGAATCTACACGATCTATAGTTTTATACAGATTTATAAACGCTTCTTGGACAATATCGTCAGCTGCATGCACGTCACGAATCATGTGATATACAAATCCGAGAAGCTTCTGTTGATATCGTTTCACCAACTGTTCAAAGGCAAATACCTCGCCATCTTGAACAAGCCTAACCAACTCCTCATCTGAGTATTTGAGCATAGAGTGCTCTGATTATAGTACAATACAAGCATGAAGGCAGGTATCGTAGCGCTTATCGGTAGACCAAACGCAGGCAAATCAACGCTTTTGAATAACATCTTGGGCCACAAAGTGGCCATCACATCTCCTAAGCCACAAACGACGAGATTTCCTATACAGGCAGTTTTTGAGGACGAACGAGGCCAAATAGTGTTTGTGGACACTCCAGGGGTATTTGCGAAAATCAAAGATCAGATTTCTGGTCGAATAAATGCTCGTACAGAAGCAGCGGTGGAACAGGGGGTCGATGTGATCGCCTACATCGTCGACCATACCAGAGAACGGGCAGAGGAAGAAAACAGAGCTCTTGGAATAGTACGCAAAGTCAAAGTCCCTAAAATATTGGTAATAAATAAAGTAGATGTAAAAGAGCCTACGTTTATAGTCCAATATAAGTTTATGGAAGCGGAATTTGATCACGTTGTCTCGCTCTCAGCCAAAGAAGGTAAGCACATCCCCCTACTGTTGAATGCAATTTTTGAACTACTACCAGAAGGGACACCTATGGTAGATCGTACTGTCATGTCACAACCAGGAATAAACATCGACAGCAAAACATTTGTCGCAGAAATTATTCGAGAGAAAGCATTTTTGGAACTTCGTAAAGAAGTTCCATATGCCATAACCGCAGTCGTTGATGAACTTGATGAACGTGCCAATGGAATCCTCTATATCAAAGCACGCATACTTACAGCGGCAGATCGATACAAAGGTATGATCATAGGCAAAGATGCTCGCATGATCAAAGAAATAGGAGCAACAGCCAGAAAAGAATTAGAAGTAGCTTCTGGGAAAAAAGTATTTTTAGACCTCACGGTCGAAACGGATCCACACTGGATGGATCATGTGTAAATTTTTACATCTCTAATCGAGATAGTGTCTCTTCTTTTCCTAAAATCTCTAGCGATTCAAGCAAGGGTGGCCCTATGGTTTTCCCTGTTACTGCCATACGAAGCTCCATAAACACATCGCGTGCTTTCATGCCTGCTTTTTCTGAAGATATACGAATAGCTTCTTCCATGGCTTTGTGTGTCCATTCGCATTCTGCGAGCGCAGATTTTAGTACTGCTATCTGCTCAGATACAAACAACTGCTCATACTCGGTGGGTCTTGCAAAGAAAAATCCAGCGAGTGGCCAAAAATCACTCAACGTTCTCATGCGCTCTTTTATAAGTGGCATCACAGTGATCAATAGTGTCTGATCCAGAGCTGCGATTTTAGAATCAAATTCAATAAGGCGTTTAACCCGTTCGCTATCAGTCATATTTCGAATGTATGTACTATTTACCCAATCAAGTTTTTTTAAATCAAATCGTGGCGCCTGAGAAGTGATCTGTGTGATATCAAAATTTTGTATAAATTCTTCGAGCTTGTATATCTCTTTTCCCTCGGGATGATTCCAGACAATATTAGAGAGATAATTAAGCACAGCCTCCGGCAAATACCCAAGCTTACGATAATAATCCACAGAAGCATGCCCATGACGCTTGGATAGCTTTCCTTTTCCATCTTCATTTAATATAAGCGGAAGATGCCCGTGTATAGGCATTGTCCATCCAAAATACTGGTACAGTAACACATGTTTAGGAGTCGAAGGAATCCATTCTTTACCGCGAAAGATATGGGTTATCTCCATAAGATGGTCGTCGACGACTACAGCAAAATGATATGTAGGATACCCATCGGACTTTATGATCACTTGATGATCTATAACATCACTTTCAAATTCAATATTTCCACAGATTACATCAGGCACAATAATTTTTTCGTGCTCTGGTATTTTCATACGAACCACGTGCGCTTCTGCTCGTGATAATTTTTCCTCCACTTCAGATTTTGTAAGATGCATACACATCTTGTCGTACATAGGCGGCTCGTGTTTGGCCTCCTGATCTTTTCGCATTTGTTCTAACCGCTCTTTTGTACAAAAACAATAATACGCATGCCCTGCGCTAAGTAGTTGATCTGCATATTTTTTGTATATATCTAATCGTTCTGACTGTCTGTACGGCGCAAATGGTCCACCGCGCTTAGGATCTTCATCGGGAGTTAATCCAAACCAAGACAATGCACTATAGATGACTTCTTCTGCATTCTCGATAAATCGTGCTCGATCTGTATCTTCTAGTCGCATGACAAACTTTCCATTAAATTTCCTAGCATAAGCAAAGTCGACAAGCACCTGATAAATAGTGCCTATATGAGGAAATCCTGTGGGAGATGGAGCTATACGCGTACGCACGTTCATACGATTGATTCTATCAGCCTTTATCCATATACTCAATGTAGGCACATTATGGCATCACTGACAGAAACCGCATATTATACAAGGCGTACTGTAAACTGGTCGATATTTATCGTAATCGGGTATGTTGTCTTGCGTTTTGCATGGGGAATTTTTTCCACAGCATACTTGGCTGTATTCCCGCCAAAGCCCCAAGCGGCAAACCATGCATTTGGAAAACTTCCAGCAATTCATTTCCCTGCTCAAGTGGCATCTCCATCAGGACAGTTGATCTACCAATTAGAAACTATCGAAGGATCAGTCCCTCGTGCGTCAGAATCTGCTAATGTTTACTTCATGCCAAAAACTGGTTCTAATCTTCTAGCCCTTTCTACAGCTCAAAATTTTGCCAAAAGGCTTGGATTTGTAACCACGCCAATCCCTGAACCAAGCAATAAAAATGTCTATCGTTTTGATGATGCTACCGCCCCCTTGAGACATCTCTGGTATGACATAGTATCTACCAACTTCATCTTGCGATACAGTTTTGAGCAAGACGCTGGATTATTTTTGGAACGCAATGTACCACAAGCACCAGCAGCACAAGCAGAAGCCAGAAACTTACTTCAAACATATGCACTATTTCCCACGGATTTTACCGGTGGAAATGTAAAAGTAGGCTACTATAACGTCGCTGAAGGTAAACTAACTCCTGTAGCAAGCCAGTCACAAGCAGATGCGGTACGAATAGATTTTTTTCGGCCAAAAATAGCGGACACCATTCTCACTTCTACTAACGCCACCGAGGGCCCAATCTCTATCATATTGTCAGGATCCAAAAATACCAAAAAACGCATATTGCAGTTTAACTACACATACTGGCCTATCGACTATCAAACAAACGCAACCTATCCACTCAAATCAAGCAGTCTGGCATGGCAAGAACTTCAAAGTGGTGGCGGATATGTGCTCAAGTACCCCAATACACAAGTCATCACCGTTCGTAGTGTGTATTTGGCATACTATGACTCGCTTGAGCCACAAACGTATCTCCAACCAGTATTCGTATTTGAAGGAGATGATGGATTTCAGGCGTTTGTCCCAGCGGTTTCACCAGACTGGACAGAATAACTTTACTTCTGAGGAGGTTCAAATACTTTCCACTGATAGGAGGAGAATATCCAATTTATGATAGCCGCAGTCTCTCCAAATCTATTAGCGCTTTTGAGCACCACTATAATCACCTTATGACCATCTCGCTCAATGAGTGTGACGAGATTTTCACCTGCTTCTTCTGTCCAACCCGTTTTGATCCCTCCTACACCTGGAATTTTTCCCAAGAGCTGATTTACATTTGTGAGAGAATGAAAATATGTATGAGTAACATCTGAGATAGTAATCTGTGGAATGGCAACGATCTTCGCAATAGTTTTATTGGTCAACGCATATGCTGCAAGCCTAGCCAAATCAGTTGGTGTCATTTTGTGATTTGGATCATCGTACCCTACAGGATTGGTGAAATGGCTATTATCCAGATGAATAAGTTTCGCTTTTGTGTTCATTTCCGCAACAAACGCGTCCATACCGCCCTTATAATGCTCACCTAATGCCCAAGCTGCATCATTTCCCGAATGGATAAGTGCTCCATACAACAGATTTTCTACAGTAATGCGCTCTCCAGGGACCAGTCCCATGACTTGCCCGTCATTTGCAGCTGTTGCAACGGTCACCACATCATCTAACTGATAATGATCCAGCGCGACAAGTGCTGTCAAAATTTTTGTGGTGGATGCGGGTGCGAGTAATTCTAATTCGTTTCTTTTATACATGGTCACATTTGAATCCAAATCAAGCACCACTACCCCTTGCGCAGTAATTTCTGGGCCGAGATAAATTCCTGTTGTATTTATAGGAAATGGCGCGGGTGTAGGAAGGACAAATGGAATCGATCGCATATTTGGTTGAACACCCGACTTTATCGACGTATATATATTTTGTCCGGGGATTCCCAAAACAAACATAGCCAATAGAAATAAAAATAAAATTTTATCCCATTGTCGAAGTGTCCAATGCGCCTGAAGTTTTTCGATAAATCGTTTAGCCATTTTTGGAAAATTCACCTACGATAGGTTTCGCTACTCGTTCGTACGCAGGCTCTGCCATACGAATAGAACGCGTATGTAGCCCCGCATTGAACGATACATGAGAATTGGCACTTACAGCCTTGTCCATATACAAAGGAATACCAAATATATGACCAAACGGTGGAACTGCTCCAATCGTAACCCCTGTCACTTGCTCAACTTGAACGGGTGTTGCCATGCGTAGATCGCGGACACTATAAATCACTTTAAACGCTTTCATATCTAGCTTCCTATCGCCCGAAATTACGACCATAATAGGTTTTTCATCCGCGTATAAGAGTAATGCTTTTGCACCCTCTCGAAGTGGAGTATTTCTAATCTTCGCTGCTTCCTCTGACGTCTTTACCGCCACGTGTTCATACGGCTCAAACTCAGCATTGGTTGCGGTGATTTCTTCTACAATTTTTTTATACACTGCCTCTCCTCCACCAGTTCCCACAAGCGCTGACTTAACCGAAATACCAAGCTCTGCAAGCTGCGCGTCTGTGGCTTCGCTAGGGGCATCCATAACACTCACTTGCCCAGATGCGCTTGTTGGATACGCCATCACCTCACGTACACTTGGTTCGCCCAATACCGTCATCATAAACCTATCGATTCCTGGCGCAATTCCACCATGTGGTGGCACACCGTACGAAAAAGCGTTGAGCATATGTGCAAATTCTGCTTTTTGTTTTTCGGAAAATCCGATCAAATCAAACACCTTTGTTTGCACTTCTGACTGATGAATACGGATACTTCCACCACCGACTTCAAATCCATTTAAAACCAAATCATGTTGAAGTCCACGCACTTTCATAGGATCGGTATCTAACAGTGGAATATCATCTGGGTGCGGTGCCGTAAACATATGATGTGACGGAGCAAACTTCGCTTTCCCAGAACCGAAGAAAAAGTCCTTATCCGACTGCTCGGTAAAGAGTGGAAAATCTATAGTCCAACTAAACGCCAACTCGTTGGGATCGTTTTTATCTTTGCGCAGATCTGGTTTATCGGTCCCATATTTTTTCATAACGTCGGCATGAGCGAGTCTCGGCCATGGCGTCTGAGAGATGTGTTTCTGTGGGAACAATAACTTCACCACCATTGTAAACATTTCTTCGGTAAGAGCGAGAATGTCTTCTTGGGTGACAAACGACAATTCCATATCAAGCTGAGTAAACTCACCATATGCTCGATCACGACGAGGATCCTCGTCTCGAAAACATCGAGCAATCTGAAAATATCGTTCAAATCCAGCGACCATCAGCAGTTGCTTATATTGTTGGGGCGATTGCGGCAGTGCATAAAATTTCCCTTGTTGAAGACGAGATGGAACGAGAAAATCTCGTGCTCCTTCTGGCGTAGTTTTTGTCAAAATTGGTGTCTCTATCTCTACAAAATCTCGATTACTCAAAAAGTTTCGAATAAAGTTCACCACTTTGCTTCGCATGCGTATATTTCTCGCCATACGAGGCCTGCGCAAGTCTAGATAACGATACTTGGTACGAATTTCTTCGTTCACTTCATATCCATCCGTATCTATGGGAAATGGCAAATCATGGGCTTTTGATATAACGGTAAGCTTTGTCACCTCTATCTCTACCATGCCGGTTGGGATTTTTGCGTTGACCATAGATTCTGGTCGCTGCTTGACCGTTCCAACAATCTCTACCACATCTTCAGGCCTAACCTCCCCCAAATCCTTGGTTCCGACTACTTGAACGAGGCCTGATCTGTCACGAAGATCCAAAAACATGATCTTTCCATGATTTCTCCGCCCATCTACCCAGCCTTTCAGCAGGACTTCTTGACCTATTTTATCCTTGGTCTCAAGGGCGAGTGTACGCATAATTTCTTTATTGTATAGCTTCCACGCATGCTTTTCTAGTTGAAAAATAAGGAGTCCCCCCAGATTTATGGATTGACAGGCATGATGATAGCGCTTAAAATAGGATTCTGTGAAAAATTTACCTTGTGTCCACATGTTTAATCTCATTACCCTTCGAAAGGGCGAGGTTCGTGTGGTGTCTGCGTAAAAGAAAAACAAAAGACAAAATTCACACGAACCCGCTAGAAAGCGGGTTTTTTTTATGACTAAAAATATATGACAAATACAGAGCAGTCAGTAAAAACGAACGCAATAGAATCAGCGCGAGCACCAGTGGCTTGGAAAATCGCCATGCTTACCGATGAGTCAAAAACAGTAACCATCATTTTTCCTCAGCTACCCGCTGTAGATACCGCGGAATCCAAGCAAACGGAAAATGAATCGGTAAAGGAATAAGCGTCGCACGTTAACAAGTAAATAGTTATGTGTATTCACGAGCACAGAGTTGCCGCTCTGTTCTTTTGTATACCCACAAAAACAGAAGGAGAACTATCTATCTATTCAAATATATAAATCAATAACACCCATATCCAACCCTATCGTATCCAAATTTTTATTAGACGAAAGAGGAGTAACACGAATCATGGCAACAAAAACTTCACATCCGAAAGTTTTGAACTCTATCACTGATCAACGTTTGAAATTTTGCCCCACCCACAAAAAAAACAAGCTTCGCCCATTTCTGGGATGCGGCATTTGCGGCTGGAAAGGCGTCCAAGGCGTCGCAAAAACGGTAACAAGGGGTGAATTGATGGTAATTCGCAAAAAGCGATAAATTAAATATTTAAGATACAATCCAGCGTACCAGCAAGTACGCTGGATTTATCTTTGATATAAAGTCTTGCTCACATCGCGAGCTCTCACTTTATTTTTATACTTTTGCATTTTGCTTTTTTTCCATCCACCTTTTCCCTACGAATGAAACATTCTTTCATTCGTGAGTATTTGGTGGATGGAGAATTATGAATATGATAGAAAAATTACTATATAAACCCCGTGTTCATCGGCAATTGCGCCGATATGGACGCGGGGTTTTTAGTTGGCCAGTTAATGAGTAAATTCTTATTTACAAGTTTACTGCCAACTATGGTTTACTCCGAAGGACAAATTATATTTTGTAAACCATTATCCTAATCGAGGCTGACTTACACAGGAAACTGAATATCTTTCACTTTGAACTGTAACTTCTTACTTCCATTCCACTCATTCATATCTACTGTGTAAGCTATATCAACAGGTGTTCCTGACTGAAGCTGCGCATAATACTCAGCCATACTAAACCCAATCCCATCATATTGTTTACGCGTATCACGATCCACAATGCTCAATTTAAGATGTTTTTTGGTTGCACCCACGAGACGAACATCTTTTATGATGACATTTCGCGATACCAGAACTGGTTCCGGATTTCCCACACCAAATGGTTGTAGTTGCTGTATGGCTTTCCATAATTCCTCAGTAGCTGCGGATAATGGAACTTCAGCATCCACTCGCAACTTACGAGTCAGAATATCAATACTTAATGCTTTTTCTCCCAGAGATTCCATTCGCACTTTGAGCAACTCCAAATTTTTGGTTTCTACGGTAAATCCTGCTGCCATAGGATGTCCACCTGCATCGACCAATAAATCTGCTGCCTCGCGAATCGCTTCTATGATGTTAAAACCGGCCACTGATCGTGCTGATGCTTTGGAAAATTCACTCCCCACTGCAAGGACTATGGCGGGTCTGTAATACTGTTCTACCAATCGCCCAGCGACTAATCCTATCACTCCTTGGTTATACGACTCATCGTATACAAACAGTAATTTTTTCATCGTGCCGGCATCTCGTGACGCTATCAGACTATTAAGCGCATGCGTTGTATAATCCTCGGTCATTTGTTGTCGTTGTTTGTTGGTCAATCCCAATTGAGTTGCGAGTACACCTGCCTTATCTACCTGCTTCGTACACAATAGTCTCAATGCATCTAACGCATGTTCTATCCGCCCCATGGCATTTAGTCTAGGTGCCAATGCATGAGACACGCTATACGGGGTGATAGTTTGCGTATCAAGAGCAGCATCGGACATTAGCGCCCGAATTCCTACGCGCTTTGTTTTGGATAATGCGACAAGCCCAAATTTCACTATCGATCTATTGGGTCCGACAAGCGGTACAAGATCCGCTATGGTTCCTATAGTAGTGAGAGCTAGCAATTCGTGCATTTGTCCCTTATCTACAGCTTTCATAGCAGTAAAAACTTCTTTAGCAAGAAACCATGACACTCCACTACCCGCCAATTGTGTAGTATGGACAATAGTTGTATCGGGAATTTTTTCGGGCTTTACATGATGATCAGAAATGATCACCTCTATACCAAGTTTTTTGGCATAATCTACCTTCTCACACGCAGTTATTCCGTGATCCACAGTAATAATAAGGGTAGGATCAAATTGCGCATGTACCGCATCTATTCCCTTTTCTGAAAGTCCGTATCCTTCGTCTACTCTATGAGGAATGTATGGCATGACACGCGCTCCAAGCTCCCACAGTGTCTCCCACATCACAGCCCCAGCAGTAATGCCATCCGCATCATAATCTGCATAGACCACAATGGATTCTTTTTTCTGTATAGCTTTTACAATTCGCTTCACTGCTATGGATAATTGTTTCCCATCTATCCCGACATCTTTTGCGGATAAAGTAATCGGATTGGGAGGAGTTAGAAACGCGTCAATTTCTTTTTGTGATTTCAACCCACGAAAACGCAATAGACTTGCGATAAAATCCGCCGGTAAAAATGTATCATCGACCCCAAATACTTGTCCTACGTCCCATTTTTTCATTGGCTCTTATGATATCATAAGAGCCATGACACTAGATTTACCGCTCAATGCACTAGAGATTATCACCTCCCTCCAAAACGCTGGATTTGAAGCGTATGCAGTGGGAGGCTCTATACGTGATTTACTGATTGGCAAGCCTACGCATGGATGGGACTTTACGACAAATGCGACCCCAGAAGAAATTCTTAAAGTATTTCCCGACAGTTTTTACGATAACCAATTTGGCACGGTAGGAATAAAAATATATGCAAACGGACACAAAATAGGAATAGATGAAAAACCCCTAGATATCTACGAAGTGACCACCTTTCGTAGTGAAAAAGAATATACCGATTATAGACATCCAGACAATCTTGCATGGGGTACAAGCCTTACCGAAGACCTGTCTCGTCGAGACTTTACCATGAATGCTATCGCATATGATGGTAAAACGCTCACCGATCCATATGGCGGCCAAACAGCAATTCAAAACAAACTTATTCAAACGGTTGGAGATGCCAATAAACGTTTTTTGGAAGATGCACTTCGCATGATGCGGGCTGTTCGATTTGCAGCTCAACTAGGTTTTACTGTGGAAGAATCGACAGCACTTGCTATCTCAAAAAATGCTGATCTACTAACCAAGATATCTTCGGAGAGAATACGAGATGAATTTTTTAAAATTCTAACCTCTGAACACGCAGCAGATGCGATTCTGGTGCTCAAAAATGTAGGACTTCTCCATCATATCCTTCCAGAGCTTGAAGTCTCTTTTGCCACACCCCAAAAAAGTCCAAAGCGTCACCATCTCTATGATGTGGGAACGCATTCCATAATGGCACTAAAATATTGTCCATCCACAGATCCATTGGTCAGATTGGCCACTCTTATACATGATCTGGGAAAACCTAAAACCTATAAAGTCTTAGATAATGGCATCGTCACCTTTTACAACCATGAAGTCGTGGGTGCACATCTAGCTAAACACATAAGTAAACGTATGCGACTTTCAAAAAAAGATGAAGAAAAACTTATTACACTCGTTCGATGGCATCAGTTTAGTGTCGATGAACGTCAGACAGACAGCGCAATCCGCAGGTTTATCCGTCGCGTCGGAAAAGAAAATCTAGCAGACATATTGGCCCTTCGCATCGGTGACAGACTCGGAGGAGGAGCACTGGAAACATCGTGGAGGTTAGAGCTTTATAAGAAACGCATAGAAGAAGTACAGCTTCAACCGTTTGGCGTGGCAGATCTGAAAATCGACGGACACGATGTCATGAAAATATTTGACATAACTCCGAGCCGCAAAATCGGTGAAGTATTAGAATCTGTATTTGCCGATGTGGAAAAAAATATTCTTGCCAACGACAGAGATGTATTACTTGCGCATCTAGAAAAGCTTCACACTGAGGAAAAGTAATATTTGGAGTAATTGTTACTTTTTCCGCTTCTGTTCCCAATTATGCCACAACAAAAGTATTGGCGTTGCTACAAACGGTGATGAATACGTACCAGACACAGTACCCACAAGTAGCGCCACTACGAACCATTTGATGGTCTCTCCGCCCATAAGTACAAGTGCAAGCAACATAAAAATAATGGTCAATGAATTCGTCAGTGATCGATTCATCGTCTCAGTAAGAGCGATATCGCAAATCTCTGCAAACGAACGTGATCGATCTCGTTTCAAATACTCTCGTATACGATCAAACACCACGATCGTATCGTGTACGGAGAAACTCATAGTTGTGAGGAATGCGGTGACAAATAATGTATCTACCTCCACGTTCCACCATCTACCAAATAGGGCAAACATACCTAACACAACCAATAAATCATGTAACAACGCGATAACTGCTGCCACACCAAAGCGAACATTTTTGAATGCATAGGCGACATACAGCAATATAGATGAAATTGCCAGTATAGCTGCTACGGTCGCCTTCGAAAGCAACTCTTTGCCCAAGACCGGCCCAACAGTTTCACTTCGCACAACCGATACAACCGCTCCCGATTGTGATGCAATCCCTGCAGATAATGCCACAAGTTTTTCTTGTGGCTCGGATTTCATCCGTAATATATATGAAGAATCTCCGCTACTGGCGACACTTCCTATTTCAAGTGCGTTACTATTTGCCACCTCACGAATAACTGATTCCGAAAGCGTTTTATTTGCTCGCAATTCAAGCAGTGTGCCACCGGCAAAGTCGATAGACTGCTTCAAACCGTATCGAGCAAGTGTATACATACCTGGAATGAGTACAATGCCAGAAATTATAAAATATAACCAAATGTATTTACTAAATTTGATCATGCATTTCCTTTCTCTTTATACAGCACGCGAATAAATGTACGACTGGCTACGATTCCTGTAAACAAACTTATAAGCACTCCAATAAGCAACGTTGCCGCAAATCCTCGAACAAGGCCTGATGCAGGGAGAAACTGCCAATTTCCTGGATTATAAAGAATAAGTGTCGTTATAATCGTGGTAAAGTTTGCATCGCGAATACTATCCCATGCTTTTCCAAACGCTTGCTCCATAGCTATGCTCCATGGTTTACCAGCACGTTTTTCTTCTTTGAAACGTTCAAATATCAAGATGTTACTGTCGACTGCCATACCAATCGAGAGAATAAACCCAGCGATCCCTGGAAGGGTAAGGGTTATCCCCAAGATACGAAAAATACCAAAGGAGAGTAATCCATACAGCAACAACGCAAAATCTGCCATCAATCCAAGCTTGCCATACTGCAAGATCATAAATAGTGCGACTAATGATAATCCAACTAATCCAGCTCTAACACTTTTGGTCACCGATTCTGCTCCGAGTGTGGCACCAACTGTACGTTGCTCAACTACTGATACAGGCACTGGTAATGCTCCAGCATTTAGCTGAAGCGCCAATGCTTTTGCGGCATCTTTGGTGAAACTTCCTGTAATCCTCGCTTGCCCATCAGTGATTGCACCCTGCACAACTGGGGCAGTTACTGGGAAGCTATCTAAAAATATAGCAAGTTGTTTTCCTTTAAGTCGGTCCGTCACCTCTGCAAATTTGGCACCACCATCAGAAGTAAACTCTATAGCCACCTCAGGTTCCCCTGTCTGTGGACTGTACTCAAGGGTCGCTCGTTTCAAGTCTTTACCTGTTATCCCTACGCTTTTTGTATTTTCCAATGTGATAAACGCTGCGGCATCAGTAGACTCGGGTTCCCGAGTAATTTCTCGAAAATCGAGCTTAGCGGTTTGCCCAATAAGTGCAATCGCTCGCTCAACATCACTTACTCCTGGAAGCTCAACGATAATACGATACGTTTTTTCTCCAATAGATGTTTGAACGACTGGCTCACTCAC
This sequence comes from Candidatus Woesebacteria bacterium, assembly GCA_018062625.1. GTDB lineage: Bacteria > Patescibacteriota > Microgenomatia > UBA10105 > UBA927 > UBA927. Next base: position 11,283 of record JAGORV010000001.1, on the reverse strand, counting down.
ACCAAAAAAATTAACTCTACGTTCGATCACTTCTTTTGATGACTCAAGTGCTGCTACTCTATCGCTAGTTTGAATACCTTTCATGTCTGCCTCAAGTACCACATGACTCCCTCCCGCTAAATCTAAACCGAGCGCTGTTGTAAATGTCTTCTCTACACGATTTCCAAAAAGAGTAAATCGAAATGTAGGAGGATTTATGACACGATCGAACGTTTTACCAAATGCATTAAACTTTAGGTGATAATTTTCCGGCAAATCAATAATCGCAAGTGCGATTATCAGTACAACGAGCCAAACAAATACTCTTCTGGGATTTTTAAACATGAGATTAGTTTACTAATTCTTCTTCGTCACCAATAAGCATAACATGAGATCCTTCTAACACTTGAAGCACAAACGGATCTCTTCTTCGTTTTCTGAAAGTAAATTCTTCCTCTAACATTACGGTATAGTTCATTTCTCGCTCTCGACGCACTTCTTCTGCTTTTACCAATTGTGAAAGCTCTGGAAGCACCACTGAGCCTACAATGAGTAAATCAATATCTGTAGACCCTTTGTGAGTAAGACCGCGTATATATCTCCCAGAGAGCATAGCAAATTTTATTTTGCCAAGCTTCGCTTTATTTTTTACGATATCCCAACCCAAGCCAGTTGTTTTGGCGATAAGCTCCATAAGCTCATAGTACAATGGATAATCTTTTCGGAAGCTATAAAAAAGTCGATTTGCACGCTGTTCTTTAGAGAGCATGCCTCCCTTTTCGAGATGTGCGAGTTCTCGACGAACTGCATTTATCTCTTCTCCCACTTGTCGCACAACCTCTCGCACATGATACATTGTGCCTGGGTTTGTGAGAAATAATGTCAGCACTTTCACACGAACTCGCGAAATAATAAGATCTTCAAGAAGCATAATCCTCCTTCATCCTTGGGGCAGGTGCTAGAAAGAAATAATTCAGTCTCATTGTAAAATTAGTACGTCACTGGTGTGCCTATAGGCAACATTTCTACCCAGATCTGCCCTTTTACCAATGACACTTCTTTGTTTGAACTGCTATCAAAAAACTTCATTCGAGATGATTTGGTTTCTTTTTTCCATGTGATTTTTGTCGTCTTCCCATCTTGGAAGAGGATTCCGTCACCTGAGCCTATGTTGTTATACAACAGATGAGCATGTTCGTCCACTGGACCTGTTTCTTTCGCAAACATGACAACTACGACTTTTGCTGCGAGCTGTTGTTTTGTCTCAAGGTCTATGTGAGCCACCCCGCCATTGGATCGTTTATATACGTTTGCCAACTTATCATAATCCCATTTGACGCCATACGTGCTTTCGTATCCTTTCCAAGAAACGAAGCTTATGGATGTCCCAACCCCTCGTTCAGACTCTTTTGCGTCATCTTTAAACTTCCATGGCTGAAAGTCTTTATCCCATTCAACACCCTTTGCGTCAACATTTGTCCACCCTCGCTGAGCAGCAATCTTGAGCAATTTGTCGGTGACACAGACCATCGTGTGCTCTGTAGCGACTGGACGATCTAGCCTATCGTAATTTCTATAACAAGTAGGAAATGAAATGCCAAACTGATCCATATCACGAATTTTATATTGCTCGATTTGGCAAAGAGCTTTTGCGCGCTCATCTACGGTTGGATCTTCACATCTACCCGCTCCACCTACGTGGTTATACACAGCATTGTATTCCAATACCCAAGGTAGAAAATACGTACGAGCACTTCGCACTGGGGCTAAATTTACTGGAGCTGCTGCTATTCCGCAATAAAATATACCCATAAACCTTGTGATGCCACCCTCTGCAACCGTTTCATAAACCACATCAGCAGAAGAAAGCCCAGACTGTGGTCGAGATTCTTCGTGATTTTCTATCATGACGGCCAATGGTGGACGAGTTTCCCACACTTGCTTCTCTTGCTTGGTATAAAGCTTTCCGTTTATAGGACAAACTTCTGTACGCGGTACTGAGGGATCAATCACAAAATGTGATTGAGAGCCATTTGTAGTGACAACTGGAGCATTCCCTGAAGATTTTTTAGAAAAATAAGAAAATCCAGCAAACGAAATTCCTGTAGCTATAAGATAAATCGCCAACCCAACAATGGTTGTCGTTATGTATTGTTGTTTATTCATATATGTTTACCTCCTCGTGTTGCTGATCTAATCGCTTCTTGTTCTTCTTTTGACAATTCATGTTCTTTCCCTTTTCCAGCCTCAAGCTCCTTTACATACCATCGGTTTCCAGCTCTACCATAAAGTGAAGTCATCACGATTCCATTATCCCTTCCATCTAGAAGCGCTATAGAAAAACTTTGAGCGCCTCCCGTATCTGCAAACGGATTGAAACGAACAATCCCAATTCGCTGGATATGTAACTCACCCTGTGTCGATAAATACTTCGCGGCAGCTTCAAGCTCACTTGATTTTTTCACTAATCCTTGCTGGGTACTCAATATATCCTCAAGGATACCTTTCAAATTCTGCTTTTCGCTACCCTCACCTAACTTATTATAATGGCTTATCATCCGAACTAGCAAGAATGTGAGCACAGAAAGCCACGCTAAGCATCCCAAAAAAATTATCCAAACTAAAATAGAATTGTTGAGCACCATTAGTATTCACCATGGTACGATTCTCGTTTTCATGTTGTCAATGACCCGAACCCAATACACATTATATTTTTCATTACAAAAAATTGTTAGGCATGAGATGAAGCTAATAAAAGTTGACAAGTTTAAATATACTATGCTACGCTCATGCGCACGAGGCTCGAGCTATGCCAAAGAAAACGAAAAAAGCAAAACTACTCGCCGAAGCACATCGACAACCTGTAACGCGTCGACAGCCCTCAATTTCTGTTCCACATACACCTCAACAAGCACCTATCATAACAAGCCAAATCACCTATTCTATCCCGCAGGCTCGCGCAAAAGCAGAAAGCTCTGCGCTACATATTGAACACGTGGCCATAAAACATGATTTGATAAAAACCGTTGCATATTCCGCTGCGATTATTGTCGGTGAACTGCTCCTATCACGATATTTGAAATAATTGTATTTGTGTATTATCGAAAGGAGGTGAATATCTACTATGGCAACTATGTATTGTGTCAAATGTCGCGCAAAGCGAGATGATGACAAAGCAGTAAAAGTCACGATGAAAAACGGCAAACCAGCAATGAAAGGCAAATGCCCAGTTTGTGGAACCGGTATGTACAAAATCGGTGGCTAATATTCACTTTTTGTTAAGACGTTTTATCAAAAATCCCCCGTCGAAAGGCGGGGGTTTTGTTTTTCAAAACCCAAAAAATAGACAGAAGAAGCATTTGTGCACCGCATGCCGAAATGAAAAATATTCCAATTAGAGTGGGTAAATAATACCTCCCATAGTGCATCGGCAAAAGAACGACGTTCCATACGATAATGAGAAACAAAAATATTCCAAGAATACCTATATATTCTTTTTTTGTGTTGTAATATATATTCTGAGCCAAATAAAATAATCCGAGTAGCAACAACGATACATTTACCCATAACTGCGAGGTGAATGTACCTTTTTCAAAAAATCCGTGACATTCGGGAGCTACAAGAGTGCACCAACTTGCTCGTACTTTTGAAGGTAGCGTAACGAGCGAGGCAGATGGATACGCCTCTTGCAGACGACTTGTTTGAATCATTCGAAACGAAAAATATTTTATGGTGTTGTTTATTGAATCTTTGTATAACGATGGATTTACCAGAACCCACAAGATAAAAATAGATGATGTGATAGCTAATACGCGAACTACCACTGATTTATTTTGATTCCTTTGATTAAGCATGTTTACAATCTGATGAGTCAATATTGCGATGGTCGCCATAATCCCCGTGAGCTTACTTGCTACACTAAAAACCGCATAAACAATAGCGAGCGGTATCCAATACTTTTGTTTAGTTTTTATGTATAGACTATAAAACAAAACAGAAAACAACATAAAACAAAGCATAAATCCATCGTGAGTTGCATGCGTCATTTCCTGTAAAAAAAGCGCATTTTGCGAAAGCAAAGTAGTGCCTATCATTGCAGCTACTACGCCGGTATTACCTATTAAAATCATCAAAATATAAAAAGCGAGCAGTGTTCCAAAAAGCCCCACTGAATTGATCTGACGCATTTGACGAATATATGGTTCGAATATTTCAAACCCTGCTTCTGTGGTGTTTGGATTGCTATATATCCCCCACCTTCCCCACTCCTTTTCCAGCTTCACACGATTCTCAAAAACCTCAGAATCTTTAGCCCAAAGGTATGAACCATAAATGTACTTAACTAGCGGTGGCTGATCGTACCGTTGATCTGCTTGCCAAAATGAAGATGATAGGTCTTTCTTTAAAAAAAGTTGCTCAAATGCGTCGGTATCAATAAACCATGCTATCTCATCTATATGTAAAGAGATTTTTGATGTATGAAGAGGAAGTGAAAATATAATCCATAAGAAAAAACACAGCGATATTCCAACTCGAACATAGTTGTGTCGTAAAATATTCTTTGTATCAGACCAATTCATGAGCTATTCCTTTGGGTGAAGTAGTTCGTCATATGCGACATTATAGATATCCTGAAAAGGTCTACGCACAACATCAAATCTCCATACAGTATAAAAATTAGAAACATATACCACTTTATAAGACTCAGAGATATAATCTCGAACTTTTGTAAATCGCGTCCGACATATCTCTGAAGAATCTCGACCTGAATCACGGTGGTCACAAATAACATAAAAGTATGTTGGATGTTTTACGAGAGGATTAAAGTTGGTTACATCATCGGTAAGTCGTACAAGTCTCTCATTCAAAATCTCCTCAAGCCAATACCATGTGCTTCCATTTGCCCATCCGTCATACACTACATATGGGGATGTCGAAAGAGTTGCGATGACAAATGAAAGAGAATCGTATTTATTCGTGCCACGAGTTGTGGCTTGATAATCCGTTGCGATAGCCTTGGCTATGTTTTTATAACTCCGATACGGAGATTCTGTTGTTGTTGGTTGCATTTCCCGCCATGACCAACCAATAAGAACAAATGACAGTATAAGCAAAGCAAACACACCAAGGTAACGATTCATCGAATGTATTCGACGCAATAGTAATCCAAATGCGATGATATAAAATGGCAATAAACTATAAAGATAAGACAAAGACACATGTCCTAAATACAACCCCACTGCCATATACGCACTGGACATACACATAAATGCCCACATACAGAATCTTCGTACCTGTGGAGAAAACATCTTTGGGGTACAACCTATTCCATATATTAATAATCCCATCACAGCGATACCTATCGCGCGCATGTCAAACGCTCCAGTCCAAAGCAACGACCCAGCGTCTGTTATGGCACGCGTGGCCACACCAATAAAATTTGGGTGTGCAGTCCGTAAATTTGAGTCTAGAAAAATAAACTGATCAAAGGGTGCATATTTATACGTGGCATATATCCAAAACAACACCAAGTATTCTGTGAGCAGCCCGAGATACACTATGCGAATGGGACGAGACGAAACCGTAGAATGTTTCCACCACATCCAACTCATCCAAATATACAAACTTGCGATAATAATCAATGATCCATAATGGATATGGAGACCTAAGAATAAGATGGCCAGACTTGCAGCGAACGAAACAAAGCTCCATCGTTTCCTAGGAATTACCAAGTTTAATACAATAAGCACCCACAGCGGAATCAAGTTTACCTGACTTAAAAATTTCCCCATTCCCACAAATGTCGGATGAACTGCAAATAATAATGCGATATATAATCCTGTCGTCTTATCCCACAGTCGAGCTCCTATGATATATCCCAGTGGGATGATAGAAGCCATAACAATTGCCCAAAAAACCATAAACATCTCAGGTGTGCGCGTCACTGCCCAAATGGCTGCGATGAAATAGTAATAAAATGGAGAGTTAGCTAAAATATTATGACCCCCTGCGGCAAGCGGGCCACGCCACACCCAATCCCCATACTCCACAATATGACGCGCCACCAGCATGTCACGGCTTTCGTCATATCCTCCCATATCCCATATCCAACCAAATAAGTTTAAAAATCGCAAACCACACCCCAACACAAAAATAATTATGAGAACATAGGTAGACCAATGCCAAGTATGTAGATTAAAACAAGCGCTGTGCTTCATAAAGATTCTTTTGGTCTATACTGCAGCGCTTCAGCAATATGTGGTAATACGATATTTGTAGACCCCGCAAGATCTGCTATAGTCCGTGCCACTTTTATCACTCGATAATAACTTCGCGCAGATAATCCCAACTGCGACACTGCTTGTCGCAAAAACTTAATCACATCATCAGTTAAGACACAGTATTCTCTCACATCCCGAGTGGTCATATCTGCATTTGCTTTCCGATCTGTTTTGTTAAATCGAGCCAGTTGCAGATTTCTCGCTCGTTCCACTCGTTTTTGTATCAAAAATGAAGATTCACTTTTTATAAACGTATCAGTAAACTTTTCTGATTTTACTGCAGGTACTTGAACATGGAGATCAATCCTATCAATGATAGGCCCCGACACACGTTTTTGATACCTACTGACCAACCCAGACACACAAGTGCATCGTTTCGTCTCTGATCCAAAATTTCCACATGGACAAGGATTTGACGCTGCAAGCAACATAAATGTTGCAGGATATCGCACCGTACCTATCGCACGAGAGATCGTGACAACACCATCTTCAATAGGCTGCCGAAGCGCTTCAAGCACATGTCTAGGAAATTCTGGAAATTCATCTAAAAACAATACTCCACGATGGGCAAGAGAAATCTCCCCAGGCGCCGGATGTGTCCCACCACCAATAAGTCCAATACGACTAGTCGTGTGGTGTGGAGCGCGAAATGGTCGAAATTTAATAACAGATTCTCCAGCCGGTAAATTACCGGTGACAGAATATATTTTAGTCACCTCTAACGCTTCACTTTCGCTTAATGATGGCAATATAGATGGAAGTGTTCTTGCGAGCATGGTTTTTCCCGCCCCAGGAGGTCCCTGCATAAACATATTATGAGCTCCTGCAGCAGCTATTTCCAAAGCACGTTTCACTTGTTCTTGCCCAATTATATCGGCCATATCAAATTCAAAACCCGATTGAATCGGTAGATCCGAAAAGGATACATGCTCAATAGGCTCAAGCATCATGGAGCCAGTGAGATGATGATAAAGAGCAAGTAAAGATACAACCCCAAACACGTGAATCCCGCTTATCATCGCCGCTTCTTGGGCATCATGAAGCGGTACATATACTCTATCGGTCAATCGTTTTTCCTTTGCAAGCATCGCTAGTGGCAATATGCCATTCGTGTGTCGCAATCCACCATCAAGAGAAAGCTCACCTATAAACAGTGCATCTGCTTTTTGCGGTGGTAATTGACCTGAGGCAATAAGAATTCCCAAAGCTATGGGTAAATCATAGGCTGGACCTATTTTGGGTAAATCCGCTGGAGCTAAATTTACGGTAATACGTTTCGCGGGAAATTCTGCTCCACTATTCTTTATAGCGGCTCTTACTCTTTCTCGGCTTTCTTCTACTGCTTTATCTGGTAATCCTACAATAGTGAACGACGGCAAACCCTGCGATGCAATATCGACCTCTACAGTGACCACAACAGCCTCTAATCCAACAACTGCGCCTGATAGTATTTTTGCAAGCATCTCCTTAACAATAATAAACTTTACACGAAAAAACAATGCGATATAGATACACTATAGGTCATATGTTATACTATACAGGCACTTTGAGAGTCCGAATTCTCGCCTCCTTCGCTCTTTGCTCCGCAAAGAGCTTCGAAGGGCAAGCGCTCTATGTAGAATAGGGACTTGTCCCCCGTAGCTCCGCACGAAGTGAGGAGCGGAGGGGGAGGAAAGTCCAGACAGCAGAATGCGGAAGGAGGGAGTGTAAGCTCCCCGTCATGACCCTTGGGTTATGATCGAGTGTTCCGACACCGAAAGGTCGTCGGAAACGAATCCAGAATTGACTGGGTAAGAGAGCCACAGAGACGATCATCAGCCTTGAGCTCAACAGCTTGTGGACGATGGGTGAAACGATGGCAATCCTACTTGCTGCAACCGACGACCGATCCGTTATTACCGCGCATTCGGGAGGATCAAAGATTGCGGGCATTAGAGAAATGAGAATAATTAAAACAGAATCTGGCTTATGAGGCTCTCAAGGTGAATAAAGAAATCCTGCAACTGATGTTGTAGGATTTTTTTTGAGCCGCAGAGTGCTCGCATGAAATGTGAGGCCCTCAAAGTGCATAAAAAAATCCGGCAACGCATGTTGCGGGATTTTTTTTGAGCTGCAGAATCCACACTAAATAATATGAGGCTCTCAAAATACACTATTTTTTCTCTGTATTTGTAGGATTACTTGGAAGAGACGCGATAATTTCCTGAACAGTAAGCAGTATTGGAACCGCAAGAATTGCTCCGGTCACGCCTGCGAATCTACCACCGATCATAAGCGCTAAGATAGTCAAGATTGGTGGCAAACCCACGCTCTTTCGCATAACCATGGGAACAACGATATTATTCTCTATTTGCTGAACGATTATATAGAGCGCTCCTACACTTAGAGCAAGGAGTGGCGCCTGAGAAAATGCTACTAATATTGCAGGGATAGCGGAAATTGTGGGTCCGATAGTCGGAACTATTTCCAATAAGCCTGCAAAAATTGCCAATGGCAATGCATACTCTATTTGTAAAAATACTAAACCAATGTATGAAAGAGTGCCAATCAGCGCCATCAAAAACAACTCACCCAATACCCAAGCACTCAAACGCTTCTCCACACGCAAAAGTACGGCGAATACTTGTTCTCCCAAGCCTCCACCTAACAACCCAGATAAAAAATCTCGTAAATGTCGTCGTTCTAAAAGAAAATAAAATGTAAATGTCATGACGGTAAACATTGCTAACAAGTTAGAAAATATTCCAACGGTTACCTTTATTAGATTTTCCCCTACTGGAGCGATTTGTCTCGTGATACCTTGTAAATCTAGGGTTACCGCTGGAAACACTCGCCTGATAAAATCAGGGAACTCTGCGAATAGCTTCGCCGATTGTGATCCAAGCGTTGGAATTATCCCTGCAATCGATGCCCCAAATACTCCAAACACTAGTGTGTATAAAAGAAATATAGAAACTATTCGAGGAATTTTAAATCTCTCCATCCAATCGACGATTGGTCGAAGTGCAGACATAAGAATAAAAGAAATGAATAACAAAAATAGAATATCTCGAATTTGAAGCACAAACCAAATAGAAACCAACAACACGAGGGTAAATACTATAGTTTTATATGACAGCTCAACTTTGACGGGTTTCATATCAAGATTTAGTATACCATGCGTCAACGCGCTTCTCTAGCTGATCATTCAGAGTGTTTTCTCCTACGTCAAACCACGCTATATGCGTATTTTTTCGGAACCATACCATCTGACGCTTCGCATAAGCAATCTCTTCTTTTATCCATAACATTTTTGCCTCATGCTCTGAACACTTGCCATTGATATACGCTTGTATTGGTGTAACACCGAGTGATGTGATCACTTGCATCGAGCTGCCTTGAGTAAGCACAGTTCGTACCTCATCTATAGCGCCATCGTTCCAACGAGATTCTACTCTTTTGACAATTGCATCATGCAACGAAAGGTCTGTGTGACGCAATCCGATCCATAATGCATCGGGTGATGAACCATTTTCAGGCTGCTGATGTACATTTCCCTTTTTATAATACTGGGCAACTTCGATAGCACGTACAAGCCGACGTGCATTATTTTTATCAGAATGATTCATTTTTTCAAATTTTGAATTATCTATTTGCATAAGTGCATCTTGCAAATCTTGTACTGAGACATTTATCAGGGTATTTCTCAAACGCTCATTTGGCGGAATATCAATTGTTTCAATATCATCAACTACAGATCGAATATACAAACCGCTTCCACCAACAAGAATTGGTAACTTTCCTCTTTTTCGAATATTGTTTATCGCGATACGAGCAGCAACTCGATACAACGCAATACTGATGGGAACTTCAGGTGGTAGCAAATCATATAGCCAAATAGAGGCGCCATGGAGATCATATGTCCGAATGGGTAACAAACTGTCTTGGTAGGAAGCATACTCCACCATGGTTCCGATAGCCTCATGTGGCAAGTCTTTCCCTGTCACAACGCTAAGCCCTTCATATAGCTGTCGAGAATCAGCGTTTATCAACTCACCATTATATTTTCTAGCAAGTGCTACTGCTAGCGCAGTTTTACCAGTTGCAGTCGGGCCACAAATAATCAGAAGCTTTTCCATACATTATCCATTAAGAATAAATTTTTCTATAACCGTGGCCACGCCATCCTCACGCACAGTGGGCGCTACAAAATCTGCGACAGCCTTAAGCTCTGGTACGGCATTTCCCATCGCAATTTTTAATCCACATGCTAATAAAAGCGGGAAGTCGTTGTACCCATCACCAACCCCTATACATTCACTCGTCTGTATACCAAGCATGGCACACACATCTAATACACCATGTTGTTTAGATGCTTCACTATTTGTAATGTCCAAACAATCATATCCGTCCTCCCACGCTTCCATTCTATGCGTAGCGACTCCTTTCAACTGTTTGATTTGCTCATCTATATCTAACAAAATACTTGGTTCAAGCTTTGGGAACCACATCCCCATCACTTTGGCGGGGATTGCCCCTTGATCCATGTTCACCTCATTTATTCCATCAAACAATTTAACGTGTTGATTTGCCTTTTGTGCAATTTCCCAAATCTGTGCAATTGACTCCCTTGGGATCAGTTTCTCGGATACAATCTGACTTGTACGAGGATCGTATATCTGTGAACCACTTGAGATGACACAATATGAGGTAAGTTTAAGATGATTGATAATGGCAATAACCGAACGTAACGGTCGCGAAGTAGCTAACCCTACTGGAACCCCCATCTGAATGCATTGCGTAACTGCATCGACGACTCGCACAGAAGGAAGATTATCCACGCCGTGCACTACACAGGTTCCATCAACGTCTAGAAAAATTGCTTTGTACTTCATGAAGAATTATTCTTTTCCTACGATGACTTCTGCATCGTATGAGACGCTCTCCGCCAAGTCTGCAGATGTGGAACCTAAAGAGTAATCTGCCTTCAGATCATCTGACAGCATTTTACCAATAGTCTCGCTCCCGGCTTTTACTTTTATAT
>JAGORV010000026.1 GCA_018062625.1 Candidatus Woesebacteria bacterium | reverse complement strand
AAGTTTATGCGGTGCGGCATAAAATATATAGGTAGACGCTATAGACTTGTTGGATACCACGAGTGAGGTGAACAATTTAAGTCGATGGGATTCTTTTTCTGGTGGGTAACCCAAAAAAGTAAATTTATCTGCGGGGAGGCCAGTGCTTGTCAGGGCGGTAAGTAGAGCAGATGCTCCCGGAATACTTTCGACACGAATATTTCTTTTACGGCACTGAGAAATGAGTACATAACCGGGATCTGACACCAACGGTGTGCCTGCATCACTGACTAGTCCTACGGATTTTCCATCTTCTATAAGCGTTATAAGTTCGATTGCACCATTCATTTCTCCGCGGTCATCAAATCTGACAAGTTTTGGGTTGGTTTCGGGAATACTCAGTGCAACTCCATGCCTCTTACGTAATTCTGCCAAGAGCATCCCTGTACGTCTCGTATCTTCACACGCGAGTATATCCACTGTGAAAAGAGTTTTAATTGCACGTATGGTTATATCGTCAAGATTTCCGATCGGTGTAGCTATGACAAAGAGTGCGTTCATAGCTGTAAGTATAACACTCACACGAGAGAATGAGCCAAACGGTAAAGATTAATCTTGATGAGCCGCTGGCGTTCCGCTTATCGCTCGATCCACAGTAACTTCGACAACATCCTCAATTTTTACACCATTTATCATATATTGTGCGTGCGAGTTGCCGTTAAGAGATACACTTACTTTGTGTTTTCCTTCGGCTATGGCACCGAGGTAGTACCAATTTCCATAGAGGCGGGTAATTTTGGTGCCATCTACATATAAGTGTGCGTGTCCTTCGCCAATTATATCTTTTTGGTTTACTTTCTCTGGGGTAAACACAAAGTTTGTCGTTTCTACGTGTATGTTGTAGCCTTTTATAGCGTCTTTTATAACCTCAAGTTGTACTGTAGGTTGAGCTACATTTTTGGGAATTTCTAACGTTGTTTCTTTCATCGTTTCCTTTTCGGTTGTTATGGCATGGTCATTGACCAGCATAAAATTCGTTTTGAATGCATATCCACCGATAAGAACACCGATTAGGAGTAATCCTACTGCATATTTCACATTTATTTTGTTCATATATTTTGATTTGATCAATGGGTATAGCTACATGGCTATCGCATGATCTTGGTTTATACTTTGATTAGTATAGCAACTTTTTCTATATATATTTGTTAGCATTCGTACATATAGTATTTGCCTATATTATTTTTGGAAAATAAATATGCTATCATTGATTCCTATGGATTTTATCTATGGCGCGTTGGACTTCGTTTTACATATAGATGAGCATCTCACTGCACTGGTGAATCAATACGGGATGATCACCTATGTCGTGCTATTTTTGATCGTATTTGCAGAGACAGGATTGGTGGTTTTACCATTTCTCCCCGGTGATTCATTACTTTTTGCTGCAGGAGCTATAGCCGCTTTGGGTTCGCTCAATGTATGGGGTATATGGTTACTTCTGGTGATTGCGGCCATAGCTGGCGATACGTTGAACTATTGGATTGGTCACTATTTCGGTCGAAGAATAGTCGATCATCCAAGTATCAAATTTATAAATCAAGAACATATCGATAAGACTGAGCAATTTTATAAGAAGTATGGTGCAAAAACGATCATCCTCGCGCGCTTTGTTCCAATTGTGCGCACATTTGCGCCATTTGTGGCAGGAGTTGGTACTATGCATTACGACACATTCCTTTCTTACAATGTGATAGGTGGAGTACTGTGGGTAAGTATTTTTACATTTGCAGGATATTTCTTTGGTAATATGGAATTTATCAAACATAATTTTCACTATGTTGTCATAGCGATCGTTGGTCTATCGATCGTACCGATGATTTATGAATATATTCAATACAAACTCCATCCAGATGTACCGGGAGTTTCAGAGAAAACACTCGAAAAGATCCTCAAGAAATAATACCTTGCTTGGGTATATAGATGTATGAGTTTGTATCTATATTTATTGATTTCATATTATTTGCTTGGTCCTCCCCTTAATCCCATTTTTATTGCCGCCCCTCAGCAAGATGTACATAATGCCAAATGGTTACTCACAGGAGATTCAATAACTGAGCAATTGGGCTATTTGGATTACAACATCATAAATATCGGCAAATCAAGGCTAAAATCGGTAGATGGAGTTATGCGAATACATGCATGGCTAAAAAGGTATCCAGAGGCGCAAATAGTGACAACAAATTTTGGCACTAATGATGTTGTATACACAAAATGTGATAAACAACGATTTTATATAAATATAATATATTTAATTAACGTAATACATTTACAGAACAAAGTCGCTGTACTTCCGACGATTCCTACTCCTCACACTAAATGCTTGAATGAGTTTAACGCAGTTATACAATATATACATCTAAAATATCCAAGTACGAAGGGTTTGGATGTAAACAATCTGTTTGTTCAAAACCCACAATATATAGCAAAAGATGAAATTCATCCTACACAACAGGGGTATTTCTTATTACATAGGTCTTGGATACGATTTGTCCGTGAATATACCATTAAAAATCAGTTTTCTTTAGATAATTAGACAAATTTACGGATTAATCCTACGACTTTCCCTTGTATCTTGACGTGCGTGGTAAAAATGGGTGTCATGGTGGAATTTGCTGGGGCGAGCTTGATGCGATCTTTTTCAAAGTAGATACGTTTAAGAGTGGCGAGGCCATTTGGCAACAATGCCACTACTATATCGCCGTTTTTGGCGTCTTGCTGATGAGCGATAACTACAAAATCTCCGTCCAGTATGCCATCCTCGATCATAGAAGTGCCTTTGACCTGTAAAATATAATGTGGCTGATTTGCGGCCATCATGGAGGGAGCCACTGACATATAGAAGTTTGGATCAGTATAGGGTTCGAGCGGGCTACCTGCTGCGATAAACCCAAGTACGGGTAGTTCCATAGATGCGTTCGGACCCGCTGGCTTATAGTTTTCGGATACAACTTCAAGACCGCGAGCCGTACCATCGAGCTTTTTGATAAATCCTTTTTGTCTCAACCGATCCACGTGCTCGTGCACTGTAGCGGGGGAATGTATGCCCATAGATTCCCCTATTTCCTTGAGCGTAGGCGCATACCCGTAGCGCTGGATGAATTGCGTGATAAAATCTAATAGTTGTCGTTCTCTAGGATATAGTATTGCTGGCATATATTTAGTGATTTTCACCTAACCGAAACTGTGATAGGATTATTTGTAGTATTCCAAAAATTAACCGAACTGTCAATATACTGTTACCGTATATAACACGATCAAATAGAAAAGTAACCGAAAGGATTTTATGTCGCTCTTTCAATTAGAATCAACTTATAAACCGACAGGGGATCAACCAGATGCGATAAACAAGCTTATGAAGGGCTTGAACTCAGGAACAGATGAACAGGTCCTAGTGGGAGTTACTGGAAGCGGAAAAACGTTTACCATGGCAAACGTTATTCAACAAATCAATCGTCCGACGCTCATCATTTCACACAACAAAACGCTTGCAGCGCAGCTTTATCAAGAATTTCGTGATTATTTTCCTCACAATGCGGTAAGCTATTTTGTTTCCTACTATGATTATTATCAACCTGAAGCGTATATACCCACAACTGATACCTATATAGAAAAAGAAACGGAGATAAACGAAGAGATAGATAAACTGAGACTTGCTGCGACTACCAATTTACTTACCCGAAAAGACACAATCATCGTGGCCTCGGTATCTTGCATCTACAACATAGGTTCTCCTCGAGAATATGGTCATTTCGTGTTGGAGCTAGCTGTAGGACTACCCCAAACTCGCGAACAAATTATGGAAAATCTTGTGCGCCTACAATATGAACGAAACGATTACGGGTTTCATAGGGGTGCTTTTCGGGTACGAGGGGATGTCATCGATATATTTCCGGCTTATGAAAGTACAAGTTTGCGTGTAACGTTACAAAACGGTGTAATCACAACTCTAGATAAGCGTGATCCGCTCACGGGTAAGCAGCTTGAATTACTCCCGAAAACGTTTATTTACCCTGCTAAACATTACATGACTGACCCCAGTAAGTACAAAGAGGTATTTGGTCGTATACGAAGTGACATGGAAGAGCGAGTGAAATATTTTAAAAGTCATAAAAAATATATAGAAGCGCAGCGTATACAAGAGAAAGTTACGTATGACCTTGAAATGATAGAAGAATTGGGATTTGTAAATGGTATAGAAAACTATAGTCGTTACTTCGACGGAAGAAATCCGGGTGATCCTCCATACTCTATGTTCGATTACTTTTCTGAAGCGGTGAAAAATGATTGGCTTCTGATTGTCGATGAATCGCATATGAGTATTCCCCAAATACGGGGCATGTATATGGGAGACCGTAGCCGTAAACAAACACTTATAGATTATGGATTCAGACTCCCTGCTGCGATAGATAACAGACCTCTTCGATTTGAAGAATTTTTGCGTCGTATCCCTCAGACTATTTATGTATCGGCGACCCCTAGCGACTGGGAGCTAGCACGGGCGGGTAAAGAAGGTACGGTCGAACAGCTCATTCGACCCACGGGGCTTATAGATCCCGAAGTTGAGGTACGACCATCCAATGGGCAAATAGCTGACTTAACCGAAGAAATTAACCTGCGAGTAGCTCGTCATGAACGAGTGCTTGTGACGACGCTCACTAAACGCACCGCTGAAGATTTGACGACATTTCTCAAAGAAAAGGGAATAAAAGTACAATACCTGCATTCAGAGGTTTTGACGCTAGATCGCAGCGATATATTGGATGATTTACGCGCAGGTATGTATGACGTGATTGTGGGTATAAATTTGTTGCGAGAAGGGTTAGATTTACCCGAGGTGTCACTGGTTGCTGTGCTGGATGCTGATAAAGAGGGATTTTTGCGAAGCCGTATAAGTCTCGTGCAGACGATGGGGCGAGCGGCACGTCATGTAAGCGGAAAAGCTATTCTTTATGCAGATGTCATGACTGACTCTATGAAAGCCGCAATAGAAGAGGTGAGTCGTAGACGTGCGGTTCAGCTTGCGTATAACAAAGCTCATGGCATTACACCTATTGGTATCAGTAAACCTATCCGTGAGCGTCTCACCAAAAAAATGGCGAAACAGGAATCAGATGAGCAAATGGTACAAAGCGCCGATATAGAAAATATGACTCCGCTGGATAAGAAACAACATATAGCAAGACTGACAAAACTTATGAAGCAATCGAGTCGTGATATGGACTTTGAGTCTGCGGCCAGATTTCGTGATTTAATCGCGCAATTGTCGCAACCAGACGCCTAAATCGTTTATAATACACAGGCCACGGTTTATCGGTGGTCATTTTTGTACGGACACATATGGAAACTATTGTTATAAAAGGTGCTCGTCAGCACAATCTAAAAAATGTAAACCTAGAAATTCCCAAAAATAAATTGGTGGTATTTACGGGTTTATCCGGTAGTGGTAAATCGTCTCTTGCGTTCGACACCATTTACGCAGAAGGACAAAGGCGTTATGTTGAGTCATTGTCCTCTTATGCAAGGCAATTTTTGGGTGTCATGGACAAACCGGATGTTGATACCATAGAGGGACTTTCGCCTGCCATATCTATCGATCAAAAATCTACCTCACATAATCCTCGATCTACTGTTGGTACTGTTACCGAGATTTATGACTATTTACGCCTGCTTTTTGCGCGTACTGGCCATCCACATTGTCCTAACTGCGGAAGAGAAATTTCCCGTCAATCTGGAGATCAGATTGTATCGTCTATCCTCACATTTGCCAAAGAATCATTAGAACAAACACCACACCATCGTGTCATGATACTCGCACCAATTATTCGTGATCATAAGGGTGAGTTTTCTACATTGTTTAATAATTTACGAGCAAAAGGCTTTGCAACCGCTCGCGTAGATGGGACATTTATTGATCTAGACGATGACATAACGCTCATAAAGACCAACAAGCATTCGATCGATGTGGTAATAGATCGCATCAGTATGGATAAAAAATCTCTTCGTGATGAGTTTTTATCTTCCATGAGATCCCGAGTGGCACAAGGAGTTGAGCAGGCATTGTCTCTTTCTGACGGCTTGGTGATCGTGAGTGTGATTGGAGATAGCGGATTTACCATTGCCGATAAGCCAAAGAAAACTGAGGACCACCTATTTTCAGAAAAATTTAGTTGTCCCGTATGTAACATATCTCTGCCTGAGATTGAGCCACGATCATTTTCTTTTAATTCACCGCATGGAGCATGTCCAACTTGCACTGGCCTTGGTATGGTACTTACGGTAGACCCAGAGTTGGTAATAAGTCCTGAACTTACTATATCCGAAGGGGGATTGTTACCATTTGCAAAAATGTTTTTGCATGACACTTGGTATTCACGAGTCATGACTACTGTTGCACAAAAATATGGCATAAACGTACGTGTGCCGCTACAGAGTTTGGATAAAAAGCAGATACAAATATTACTTTTCGGCACTGGTGACGAAGTGCACAAAGTAACAGGTAAAAATCGTTTTGGCGAAATGACTGCGATAAACGAAGTATATGTGGGCATTATTCCTGAGCTTATCCGTAGACACAGAGAAACAGATTCAGATTTCCAACGAACAGAAATAGAAAAGTTTATGCGACAAGAACAATGTAAAACTTGCAAAGGAAAACGATTGAAAAAAGAAAGTCTGCAGATCACCATAGACAAATTTTCGATTGCAGATGTGACGGACTTATCTATCACTGACGCGCATGCATGGGTAAAAAGTTTGACGAGTCCACATGGGTTGACGCTTACAGAAACGGAGCGTGCTGTAGCTACTCCTATAGTTAAAGAGGTTACCGCCAGACTCGGGTTCTTACTCAGTGTAGGGTTAGAATATCTCACCCTTTCTCGAGGGGCGACCACTCTCGCTGGAGGTGAGGCTCAACGCATACGATTGGCATCTCAGATCGGATCAGGCCTTACTGGAGTTCTGTATGTACTCGATGAGCCTTCCATCGGTTTGCATCCGAGAGATAATCACAGGCTCATACATACGCTGAATGTTCTTAGGGATTTGGGAAACTCCATAATTGTCGTAGAACATGATAAGGAAATGATTGAATCTGGAGATTGGATTGTAGACTTCGGGCCGGGAGCGGGAAAGTTTGGTGGCAATGTGATAGCAGCAGGAACACTCGAGCAGATTTGTAAATCTACAAAATCCGTAACCGGTGCGTATTTATCTGGTAAAAAAACCATTTCCGTTGCCCCGAGAGCAGTGCTTCCAACTGATATGACTCGAGGCTCAATAGTGTTATCTGGTGTCACACATAATAATCTGAAGAATGTTACGCTATCGATCCCGATGGGTAATTTTGTGTGTGTCACAGGGGTATCGGGCAGCGGTAAGTCTTCCCTCGTTGTTGAGACACTATATCCAGCACTTAATCGCCATTTCAACCCGTTCTCAAAAGAACGTCCAGGTGTGCACGAGAGCCTCACAGGAATACAAGATATAGATAAGGTCATACTTATAGATCAGTCGCCTATTGGGCGCACACCGCGGAGCAATCCTGCCACGTATACCGGATTATTTAGTTTCATGCGAGATATTTTTGCCTCATTATCAGAATCGCGACTTCGTGGGTATAAAACGGGAAGATTTTCTTTCAATGTCAAAGGTGGGCGATGTGAAGCGTGTGAAGGAGAGGGACAGCGAAAAATTGAAATGCAGTTTTTGGCCGACGTATACGTAACCTGTGAGGTGTGTGGAGGAAAACGTTATAACGCAGAAACATTAGAGGTGGTGTATCGAGGTAAATCAATCGCGGATGTGTTGTCTATGACCGTTACAGAAAGCTTGGAATTTTTTCATACACATCCGCAAGTGCTGAATAAGCTTTCTACCCTTTCTGATGTGGGGCTTGGGTATGTGCACTTGGGTCAGTCAGCGACGACATTATCCGGAGGAGAAGCGCAACGCGTGAAACTTGCATCGGAGCTATCTCGACGGTCGACCGGAAAAACTGTGTATATTTTAGATGAGCCAACCACTGGATTACATTTTGCAGATCTTGAAAAATTGCTTCATGTATTACACCGATTAGTCGCGCTAGGAAATACCGTTGTTGTGATTGAACACAACCAAGATGTCATTCGTTCGGCAGATTGGGTTATAGATTTAGGTCCAGAGGGTGGAGATGGCGGGGGAACAATAGTGTTTGAAGGAAAACCAGAAAATCTGGTGAAGGTAAAAGCTTCTTATACAGGACAGTTTTTGAAAAAGATACTACAATAACATCACCTGTGCACATGAATACACTGCTTCGTCGAACGCTATATCTGTTTATTTGTTTGGTTTCATTCCTTTTGCTTGGAAATCCCGCATACGCTACAGGAGAATTCTCCGCAGACTATGACGTGCAATATGCTGTGAGTCCAACAGGAAAAACAATTGTCACCCAACAAGTGAAATTGATCAACAAGCTTTCAAATTTTTATCCGCAAAGTTATTCATTGCTTCTAGATAGCGATAAAATATCAAGCATTATTGCCTACGACGATGGGGGCATTATTACGCCAAATATTTCGGTAAAAAATGGAAAAACAGATATTGCATTGCACTTCAATACAAAAGCTGTGGGTCTTGGAAAGTCTCTAGCATTTACTTTGCGATATGAGCATGCAGGCGTCGTATCTCGAAATGGAAATATCTGGGAGTTATATCTTCCGGGAATTATAAATGATCCTGATATAGGATTGTACAATGTCACGCTCAATGTGCCCCCTACATTTGGACCCGTTGCGTATTTGTCACCACTTCCTGCAACGAACAGAACATGGACAAAAGAGCAGATGATACGTGGTGGAGTCGCTGCAGCATACGGATTAAGTCAAAATTTCCAAGTAGATTTATCCTATACATTGAGTAATCCATCGGTGGTTCGCAATAGACAGTCAATAACTGTTCCAACCAACACTGCATACCAAAAAGTGGTGATTCAATCCCTGAATCCATCCCCAGAATCTGTAGAGACCGATGAAGATGGAAATTGGTTGGCTTGGTACAATTTACTTCCAGCGCAGACATTGTCGATAAAAGCGAAGCTTGGCGTATCTGTATATTTAGACCCAAGGAAAGATTTTACCCAGCCCATGGTTGATGCGGGCAAATATATACTTCCACAGCCATTTTGGCAGATCAATGATCCGAAAATAAAAGCCACGGCACAGCCATTGCGCACACCTCGTGCAATTTATGACTATGTTGTAAATACGTTAAGTTATGATTACGGTAGAGTAACTGCTTCTACAAATAGGCTCGGTGCAGCCGCAGCCCTTGCAGCACCAACAACTGCAATGTGCATGGAGTTTACCGATTTATTTATTGCACTTGCGCGATCAAACGGTATTCCTGCGCGTCGTGTCATAGGATTTGCTTACACAAATAATCCAAAATTACGCCCCATAGCATTAGAAGCAGACGTATTACATGCATGGCCTGAGTATTTTGACAGTGAAAAAAGACTCTGGATACCCATTGATCCAACATGGGCAAACACTACAGGGGGAGTAGATTATTTTTCTAAAGTAGACTTCAATCATATAACGTTCGCAGTGAACGGGATAAGTAGTGAATTGCCCTATTCTGCAGGATTTTATCATTCGAGTGATAAGCCACAGAAGGATGTTTCTGTAGATTTCGCTCCGTCACCCGTGGAATCGGCGCCCTCAAAAGTCAGTGGTACACTCGATTTTCCTTCACAAGTAAGTGCGGGGACCGTTGTGAACGGAGCGCTTGTGATTAGAAATACTGGGGGCGAAGCGGCGGTAAACATAGTGGTAACCGTAACGAGTGATATCGGTGGGATTTCACTTACACAAACAATCCCAGAGTTGTTGCCATATGGGACACTTCGCATCCCATTAAAGGCGACGATTCCACAATCGCTTTCACCGCAAACAGGAACCATCCATACGTTGGTGAACGAAACCTCACAATCTCGTCAGTTTAGCGTGCAACCACTGTATTGGCTCATGCTCGGGATTGTATTATTTTCTGGATCTGTGATTACTATATTGGTTATTCTGGTGAGATACATAGTATGGAAACGATTCAAGAAACATTAAAGGGTCTACCTCATGAACCCGGTGTCTACCAATTCTCCAATGCAAATGGTGAGATTATATACGTGGGGAAAGCGGTAGATCTGGCCAAGCGTGTACGGCAATACTTTCAGAGAGATGATGCATTAGGTGCCAAAACGCCGCAATTAGTCTCAGAAATCGTTCAAATCAAAGTCATCCCGACAACGAGTGAATTTGATGCATTGTTACTAGAAGCCAAGCTAGTACGCTCGTTGTTACCTAAATTCAACTCTGCACTTAGAGATGATAAGAGTTATTTATATGTAGGTTTTACTCTCGCAGAAGAACTTCCACGTATTCTTTGGTTACGCAAAGGAGAAGTATCTGTAATTACAAAAAATA
>JAGORV010000067.1 GCA_018062625.1 Candidatus Woesebacteria bacterium | reverse complement strand
TCGATTATTGTGGAGTGTTTCGATGAAATACCGTTTATAATATCCTGTTCGCGCCTTCCTAGCTCAACGGCAGAGCAGCGGTATCGTAAACCGTCGATCGGAGTTCAATTCTCCGGGAAGGCTCACAACAAAATGAACAACTCCCAAATTTCTACTACAACTAAGAGAGACAGAATAAAGGCGGTAATTTTTGATATGGATGGGCTCATGATTGATAGCGAGCCTTTTCATCAGAAAGCTTTTGATGAGGCATTAAAAGAAGTTGGTTCCAGTCTGAGCGTTGAAGAGAATAACGAAAGATACGTTGGCATTACTGATCTGGACGCGGCGTTCGATATGATAGAACGGAAACAATTGCATATAAAACCAATAGATCTAGTAATAAGAAAACAGCACTTCTATAAACGATATCTCCAAACACACATTACTGCTAATGATGGGCTCCTTGAACTTCTACGCTTTCTTAAACATTCCGAAATAAAAGTTGCCATAGCATCGAGCTCTACCCTCGAAGAAATCGGCTCTGTAATTGACAGACTTAAGATAAGAGACTATATCGACTTTTTCTGTTCAGGGACACAAGTCCCGAAAGGCAAACCTGATCCTGACGTTTTTCTTTACGCAGCTAAAAAGCTCGATGTAGATCCTGCAGAATGTCTTGTTCTTGAGGATGCTCCGAGTGGTCTGTGTGCGGGGAAAGCTGCTGGAATGCATGTTGTTATTATTCCGAGTCGAGAAACGGAGGGAAAGGATTTTACTAAAGCAGATGCCGTTCTTATTTCATTGAAAGAAGTAGCTGAGTATGTCAAAGAAAAGCATTTAGTGGGTTGAGTAAGAACTGGGCTGATCTAGTACTTTGGAAAAGTATACCAGGATGAAAAGTGTTAGCACAAACGGATGAAAAACCACATTATCCAATATTCCTATCAGTGCTGGAATGGCAAGTATTAACGCCCATAGAACATTTTTTCTCATCGCCAACAGATAGGCTCCTGCCAACAAGGAAAATCCAACGACTCCTGTTGAGGCGAGTTGAGTAAGCCAAAAAGAATGAAATGCAGAAGAAGAATGGTTGAGTGCGATATCTGATCCATATACTGAAGGCAATGATTTTTTGTACTCCCCCACTCGGTTATACCCGATACCAAAGATTGGGCGCGAATTCCATGCACGCAACCCATTTTCTATCTCTACCCTACGCGATAGTACCGTAGATACACGCTCGATCTTCGAACTTTCTAAATTCATATAGGCGGGGATAGTCTTTGGCGCTAGATAGATTGCCAAACTCAACAAGACAATCCAGATAAATGATAACCCATATTGTTTACGATAAAATAAATATAAGAAAGTTACGCTACCTACGGCAATATATGTGCTTCGGGAAAATAGAAAAATGATAGCTAAGAAATTGAGAGTTATACCAACACGATTGTTTTTGACCAGCGAAATGAAGAACAACATCCCCAACACAACTCCTGCGACAGGTGGGTCGAATATGAGCCCAACTGCACGATACATATGTGGATCCCAGCCGATTTGAGCCAGAAATCTGAGATCTGGCACAAATATGTATTGCAAGAGACAAAGAGCGGGAGTAACAATGGTAATGATTCTCACTACCCTGCCGACCACATAGGTGCAATTGTGTACATATGATAAAAGTGCAAAATAGAGGGCAAACATACTCACTCTTACAATATACATCCCTGCTTTTACATTGTCCGATGATTCCTTCCCCCACATCGTCAATAAGTAGAGCGCTATGACATACAAAAACCATGCAATAGATACATGCTTGAGACTAATGCGAAGTTTGCTTTTCTTTTTCATCTCAACACCACAGCTCGTAATGAGGTGTTTGATCGCTCCTCTTTTGCGAAGCAGAAGGAGCATGACGTGAAACCCAACCAGAAGCTCAAGAGCATAAAATTGCACGCCGTTTCCCAAAGATATCCGCCCTAGCTGTCCAAAGAGCAAGAGGCTGCCGACTATACCTACGAGTAGAGAGTCGATCATATAGTGTCGTATGTTTTCGTAATCGCTTTAGCTCGAACCAAAAAGCTGTGAAACGACATCATAAAGGAGTAAACAAATCCAGCAGTGCCATCCAAAACACCCATTTTTATAAAATATGTGTACATAAATTTCACAGGCGGATAGAATACCATCTCGACAAACAACCGTTTGTGTGATCGGTGTACAATCTCCCGTGCACGAAGAGAACTGTAAAAGTTGACGCTTTGCAAAAATTCACCGATGGTTGGGTGTGGATAATGAAATAGTGAATGACCCAACCTACTCGTCTCCCCTTTCGGAACAAACACCTCGTGCACAGAGCCTTGCCACGTGCCTTGAGTACGATTTACGAGGCGTAAAATGCCGTCTCTTGCCGCAGAACCAACCTCTCCATGGAGTATTCGTTTATTCCAAAAGATGTCAATACGTGGAATGGCATAGGCGGCAATCTGAGCATCTGGAGTAAGGGTTTTCAGCAATGCTATGAGTTCATTACTAAGCTCTTCATCGGGGTCAACAAATAATACCCAACCATTTTTTGCTTGTTGCATACCAAAGTTGCGCTGGGCAGCGAAGTCGTCGTCGAGTAGTCTTTTGACGATCTTGGGGTGTGTCTGGTGTGACTGAAGTTCTGGCACCGCATCTTGAGAATCCTGGACAATCACAATGTCTGAGCACCATGACAGTGAGTTGAGGCACCTATTGATAGCTTCCTTCTCGTTTTTGTAAAGTATTACTGTTGAAATCATACATGTATCACTGTAGCACAAATTCGAAATATGTGGGTAGTACTGGGCTCGAACCAGTGACCTTTGCAATGTGAATGCAACGCTCTACCAACTGAGCTAAC
>JAGORV010000025.1 GCA_018062625.1 Candidatus Woesebacteria bacterium | reverse complement strand
CCAAATACTCTATATGCACACTTGCAAGTATTGTTATTATCCTTCCAGGGGAAGGATTTAGAGCAAAAATCTAAAGAAGTGTTTCGTTTGCTTCGCGCAATTCAAAAAGATTACTCGAAAATAGATGAGCACTTGGGGGTATTAGGTCGGCATGTAGGAAATGCCTATAACAGTATGAATACAGTATCTGGAGCATTTACCGTTTTGGGGCAAAAATTATCTCAGACAGATAGGATAGAAGCTTCTGTACAAGATGACACGTCTAAGCTTCCTCTTTAATGGCGAGATTTTACTGGGTGCTATAATCATCAAACATGACCAAACCTCCTACCGACGCGCGTAAACTAAACCAAGAGCAATTATCTGCAATTACGTATGGCGATGGCCCACTCCTTATCATCGCCGGCGCGGGAACAGGAAAAACCACTGTGGTGACCGAACGCATTAAGCACATCATTTCAGAAGGGCGTGCTAAAGCGTCAGAAATACTAGCACTCACGTTCACTGAAAAAGCTGCGAGAGAAATGGAAGAGCGCGTAGACGTGATTATGCCGTATGGGTATACAAGTATGTGGATTTCTACGTTTCATAAATTTTGTGACCGTATACTTCGCCTCGAGGCGTTAAACATTGGTTTAAATCCTGCATATCGGCTTATGACAGATACTGATGCCACAATGTTGTTTCGATCGCATTTATTTGATTTTCGTTTAGAGTATTTTCGACCGCTAGGAAATCCTACTAAATTTATCTCTGGAATGTTACAGCATTTTAGTCGGCTTTCCGATGAGGATGTAAATCCAGAGCAATATTTGGAATGGGTAGCACAGCAAAAGAAAGCAAAAAGAAAACGAGATGAAGAGGAAGAGTTAGAACTTCAGAAATATGAAGAGCTAGCGCGCGCATATAAAACATACCAAGATATAAAAGTGAAAGAAGGATTGCTCGATTTCGGCGACTTGATAACGCAAACGTTGTTGTTGTTTAGAACACGCAAAAATATTTTATCGTTTTATCAGAAACAATTTAAATACATGTTGGTAGATGAGTTTCAAGATACGAACATAGCACAAAACGAGTTAGTATCGTTACTTGCGGGAAGTAAACAAAACATTACTGCAGTATGTGATGATGATCAAAGTATCTATAAATTTCGCGGTGCTGCTGTTTCAAATGTATTAGCATTTCGTAAACATTTTCCTAAGTCTCATCTTATTGTTTTGTCCAAAAATTATCGCTCTACACAGGCTGTGCTTGATGCTTCGTATCAGTTGATTCAGTTTAATAATCCCGATCGATTAGAGGTAAAAGAGCATATAAACAAAAAACTTGTATCAACGCGTATGCATGACGGAATATGGCCCAAACTTATTTATATGGATAGAGTTGAGAATGAGGCCGAGGAGGTTGTAAAAACAATTAAGAGGCATGTTGAGGACAACGAGAAAAAAGATACACCGTATCAATGGAAGGACGTGGCTATTTTAGTGCGCGCCAATAATCACGCAGAGCCATTTGTGCGTTCTTTATCACGTCACAGTGTGCCTTTCCAATTTTTGGGTCCTGGGCATCTATTTCGACAACCAGAGATAAAAGAATTGATTGCATATTTATCTGTTTTGCAAAATTTTGAGAACAACGTTGGAATGTATTCTGTACTTTCCATGGAATATTTTTCAATATTATCCAGAGATATAGTAGCTGTTTCTAACTTTGCCAAAAAACAAAATATTTCATTATTTGAGGCTTGTGAAATTATAGCTGGATTGCGAACAATTGTGGATAAAGCGCTGGAAATAGAAGAAGCTTCCGTTATCAAAATCACAGAACTGGTGACCATGATTCGGAAACATATCGGGCTAGTGACTCGTGAATCAGCTGGACAAATATTGTATTACTTTTTATCCGATACAGGGATGATGAAGAGTATATTAAATTATGATGCCCCCTTGGACGAACAAAAAGCAAACAATATTTCAAAGTTTTTTAGCAAACTCAAAACGTATGAGATGGATCACACTGATGCAAGTGTGACTGCGGTGCTTGATTGGCTTGAATTGTCTATGGAGCTTGGAGAGTCACCACTCTCGAATGATTCTGATTGGGTACATAATAACGCGGTAAACATCTTGACCGTCCATGGAGCGAAGGGTCTAGAGTTTCCAATAGTGTTTTTAGTTAATTTAGTTGGTGCACGATTTCCAACAAATGCAAGGAGAGAGCAAATACCTATCCCCGACGCTCTTATAAAGGAAGAATTGCCGGAAGGGGATTATCATACAGAGGAAGAGCGTCGATTATTTTATGTCGGAATGACACGCGCTAAAGACGTATTGTATATGTCCGCCGCAAATTATTATGGAGAAGGAAAACGAGAAAAAAAACTATCACCATTCGTTTATGAGGTATTAGGAAATCAGCAGGTAATAGCAGTGCAACCTGTTGCAGATCAAATATCACTTTTGGATTGGTCCCACGCCACTAAAGCTTCGAATGATGTAATAGACGTAGCTCCTCTCAATATTTCTTATCTTTCATATTCTCAAATAGAAACATTTCGATTGTGCCCGCTCCACTACAAATTGCGATACATGTTAAATATTCCAACCCCCACCTCAGCATCGTTATCGTTTGGTGTCAGTATGCATAACGCCATGAGAGATTTTTATGATCAGCATGCACACGGCGATACGGTTACACAAAAAGTATTATTGGATTTATTACAAAAACATTGGCTAACAGCAGGCTATGAGAGTAAGCGATATGAAGAAGAAATGAAAAAACGAGGAGAAAAATATCTTACCACCTATTTTGATTCACAATTTAATCCTAAGACGAAAATTGTAACACTCGAGCAACCTTTTATAGTTCCTCTCTCCAGAGAAGGACAATCTCTTAAAATTGGAGGTAAGATTGATCGAATTGACATGTTGTCCAATGGTAAAATAGAAATTGTCGATTATAAGACTGGGAGAATGCCTTCAAAGCGCGAAGTAGACACAAATTTACAATTATCTATGTATGCATTAGCAGCAAGTGAAATACCGGGCGCACCATTTGGAATAAAACCAGAGGATATAATACTTACTTTATATTTTTTTGATACAAACGAGCGAATTTCTACACAACGTACAAGCGATCAATTATTACTTGAAAAAACAGAGATCCTCAATATAGCCAAGGCAATAGAAGCTTCAGATTTTCACTGTTCTGCAAATATGCTTTGTAAGACATGCGAGTACCATTTATTCTGTGACGCCACGTAGTGGCTCGCTTAATGGATACGAAATAGTATATCCACCAAATCCTTCTTTGAATTTAGTAAATCCAAGCCATTGTTTATTCATGTTTGGTAGTCTTGGGTCCCATACACCTACAAAGTCGAGCTCGCTACTTCCGTGAGATTTGGCTAACTTTATGGCTTCCCATATAAGCAAAGTGGGTGCAAATAATTTTTTTCCTTCGCGAGTTGCTCCTGCTATCCAATAGTAGGCAAGGTCATTCCAATACAGCAGTAATATGCCGCCGACCACTCGCCCTGCCACGTTACGAGCTAAAAGAATAGACGCGTTCTTCGGCGTAAAATTTGGCCACAGTTTATCTAACCCATACGTTGTAATAGATCCTAAAAATCCCGCAGCTTTGTTTTTTATTTTTATAAAAGTATGTATGTCTGTAGATTGTTCGATCAATACTCCATGTTTTTGTGCTCGTCGTACTGCTCTTCGTTTTGCTTCTGAAAAAGAGTGAAATATTTCATTTTCTGAGGATTTTAAGCTTACACGAATTGTTTGTGTGGGGAGAAAATAGTCAGTGTTTATTTTTATATTGGGGGGAATGAGTTTAAGCCAAGAAGAGAGTTTTGATGATGATATAGCGCTATCTGGCTCTATGGCGATCGTGCCTATATTATATCGATTCACTAAGCGCAGAAGGTGTTTGTGAGAAGGAAGCTTTGAG
The DNA here is from genome assembly GCA_018062625.1 of Candidatus Woesebacteria bacterium. Classification (GTDB taxonomy): domain Bacteria; phylum Patescibacteriota; class Microgenomatia; order UBA10105; family UBA927; genus UBA927. Next base: position 6,611 of record JAGORV010000025.1, on the reverse strand, counting down.
ACCCGCTGGATTTTGAGTAGAGACTTGAGAAAGAGAAGTTTTTTTATATACACATATTCACCATTAATTTCCTCAACAATCCAACCTAGGGATTTTATGTACTTTGCATACAATGGTGATTGCTGTAGTTCCATGAAAGATTTATGGAGAAATTTATCGTTTCGCCTTTAGCTTTAATAGCGCCCATCGTATCGAATCGATGAGACAATATACTTTATAGAGCATTGGATTGATGACGAGATCATACGAACCAATAAATTCTACTAATTTAGGATTAAATCCTTGTTTAAATCTATGAAAACCAAACCATGGATCATTTGGATCTGGATTTGGTCCTATAGCTCCCCAAAGATCAAATCGCTCTAACTTCTCTGTTTTCGCCCAACGAATGATTTCCCAAAGAAGTAATGTGGGAGCCATAATTTCTCTATGATTTCTACTCGATGCGCCATATGGGTAGTACAAGCGGTTTTTCCATACAAACAGTATCCATGTAGCAACTATTTCTCCGTTATACGTTGCACAAAATAGTTTTGCAATTCCAGCTTTATGGAGAATGCTCCACATGGTCTGATGATACAACGTAGAATGAGCATAGAATCCTTGTCGCCCTGTGGTTTGTTGGTTTAGATCTAGATAAGCATTAAACGCTTTTGGTGAGTTGTCTTGAGTTATTAGTACACCGTGTTTTTGTGCAACTCGAATGTTATAGCGAGTTTTGGGATGAAATTGTTTCATGAGGTCTTCCTCTGTTTTGGTTAAGTCTAGCTCGAATGTGTATTTGGTAAATAGACCACGATGAGACGGTTTGAGTGGCTTGAGTTCAAATTGTTTATTTTCTATTTCTACATTTGGCTCTAGCTGAATAAAAATAGCGTTTTTTTCTTGTCCTAATTTGGTCAGGTGCGCTATCATCTCGCCAGTTGGAAGCGGTCCTTTCGGAAAATACCCAACACACCATGGTGTGTGAGGAATGCGGTGAAATGTAAGTTGCCATGCGAGTTTTACTTTGTTATTTGTTTGACCTATATGTCGAGTTACTTCTATGTTCATCGCTTGGCGAAATTGTCCCCATTCCCATGATTGTAGTGGGTGAGTCACATAAGAGTTCCACGTAGATTGATCAGAATCCAGCGCTGTTCGGATTGTTCTATCAGTCCCATTCATACTAACTATTATGGCGCTTTTATCTCTATGGTACAATGGGTTCGATGAGATCAAAACTCAAGCGTAAATTCACTAGTTCAAGGGAGATATCATGGCTTCCTATAGATAGTCGAATTCTCCCTTCATTATTCGCTTTTGGTCATGTTCGAGGTGTCGCAAAAATATTTTTGATTATAGAAATGCTGCTTGCAGGATTTGTCGTAACCGGCACAATGCTTCTTATAGTACTCAGTATAATTGTTTAGATTAAAAGATCATCATCTCTAAACCCTCTATCTGCGGATAACGATATTTGAAGATCAAGTGCATATTCAGGGATATCGGCTATAAATCGCGAAATAGTGTTTTGCGTTCTCGTACCAAAAAACAATCGTCTGTTTGCGTAGATAAGATAGAGCTTGTCTTGTGCGCGTGTTATCCCAACATAACAGAGACGACGTTCTTCCTCTAATTCATCTTTTTCCATGAGTGATCTGCTGTGGGGAAAAATTCCCTCTTCCATGCCAATCATAAATACCACGGGAAATTCTAGGCCTTTAGCAGCATGCAAAGTCATCAGTGTCACCGCTTTTCTGTTTTGTTCGCGATCTCGGATAGCTTTTGGAGTAAACTCTTGCTCCATCAGTGATACATTTTCCAAAAACTCTGTGAGGACGGAGAATTGAGTGGCGACAGATCGAAGTTCCTTGATGTTTTCGAGACGATAACTCTCTTCTTCGACATTAGCGTCATACAAATCTAAATATTTTGTGTGTTCTAGGAGTTGATCAAGTAGCTCAAGGGTGGTGTAATTTATCTGTTTATTATCATCGGTTATGTCAGCGGCAAATTGGAGGAATTTTTGCATCCTTCCTTTCCCAAGTTTTTCTGCACGATTATATGCGACGGTGTCTTTTGCGTTTGCCAGAAGTCGCAAGTACGCCAGTACATCTTTGATTTCTTTTCGTTCATAAAATCTCGTACCACCTACGAGTGTGTATGGTACTCCAGCATGCAAAAAAGCTTCTTCGAGTACTCGAGATTGTGCGTTAGTTCTATAAAGCACAGCGAAATTTTCTATAGATTTTCCAGATTGCAAAATAGTTTGGATGATATACATTGCTTCGTCTTGTTCATTTCGAGCTTCATAAAGGGTAATTCGGTCTCCGTGAGTTTTTTCGGTCCATAGTTTCAATACAGGATGTGACGTGTTCTTCTCGATCACACCAAATGCTGCATCCAAAATTGTTTGCGTGGAGCGGTAATTTTGCTCAAGATGAAAAATTTTTACTTGTGGGAAGTCTGTTTTGAAATTGACTATATTTCGAAAATCTGCACCTCTCCACATATATATACTTTGAGAAGCATCACCGACCACGCAGAGATTGTGCCATCTGCCACTCAGAAGCTTCGTGAGTAGATATTGTGCTTTGTTGGTGTCTTGATATTCATCGACCAAAACATATTGATACTTCTGTTGATATTTGCCTAATATTTCTGGTTGTTTTTCAAATAGTTGCACTGTTTTGGATAACAAATCGTCAAAGTCTAATGCGCCGTTTTCTAGAAGTAATCGTTGGTAGCCCAGATATACTCGCGCGACAGTTTCTTGAAAATTGCCTCGAGCATAATTTGGGTATTCTAGTGCAGAAATTAGTTCATTTTTTGCTTGGGATATAGTAGCTAGTACCCCACGAGGGGTATATTGTTTTGTCGAGATGTCTAGTCGTTGCATGACGTCTTTGATAGCGTCTATTTGATCGTTATCATCGTAGATAGCGAAGTTTGTGGGGATGTTTATTGCCGACCCTTCTATGCGTAAGATTTTTACACAAAGAGAATGAAACGTGCCGGCAAATGGAAGATCGGAAGAGTTGGGGAGTAGCCGTGATATGCGTTCTTTCATAGACGCTGCGGCTTTGTTGGTAAACGTAAGCATAAGGATGTTGTGAGCCGATATATGTTTCTCTGCTATAAGATATGCGACGCGATATGTAAGTACTCGTGTTTTACCGCTTCCTGCGCCAGCAAGGATAAGTACTGCCCCTTCGGTGTGAGTAACCGCATCTTTTTGTGCGCTGTTTAAGTCATTGAGGAGATTGGAAGACATAGATTATAATCTTAGCATATGAAACATTTCTATATCGCAGGTAACTGGAAGAGTTATAAAGGGGCGAGTGAGGCGAAATTGTGGGTAGAGAAGTTTGCCGAGTTGTACAAACAACAGCCATTTACAGCAGATGCGGTTACAGTAGTATTGTGCCCGCCATTTACACTGCTTTCCCAGATGAATGCAGATATCAAAAAATACAATCTTCCCATAGCACTTGGTAGCCAAGATGTTTCGCCATACGGGGAGGGAGCCTACACTGGTGAGGTAAATGCAAGACAACTGTCGGAATTTGTGAGCTGGACCATCATTGGACACTCTGAGCGTAGAAGAAATCTTGGGGAAACGGATGAGCTATTAGCGCACAAAGTAACACAGGCTAAATCTGCTGGATTATCTGTCATATATTGTGTCCAAGATGAAGCGGTGATCGTGCCTGAGTCTGTTGATGTAATTGGATATGAGCCACCGTGGGCAATAAGCGCGGTTAGTGGGGGAGTAGCACAGAATGTAGAAAGTGCTAATCGGGTGTGTGAAAAAATTCGTATAAAATACCCTCATATTCCCGTAATATATGGAGGTAGTGCCACACCTGAAAACGTGTCATCGTTTGTAGATCAATCGGCTATTTCTGGAGTGCTTCCAGGAGGTGCAAGCATGGATCCAGAGAAGTTTTTTGCGATGATAACTGCGCTTTCAAACCATGCTGTCTAAATTTTCCCGAATTCAGTACCCAAAAATTAAATTTGCCCTTTTCTGCTTTGGGTTACTTATCCTCGTCACATTTTTCATAAAAGGAATATTAGTAGCCGGAGAATTTATGAATGCGACAGGGATTACACCACGGACACTTATGTCGCTTGTATTTGGGAATGGGTCAAGTTTGAAAACGATTCAGGGTCGCACAAATATGGTGCTTTTGGGTATAGCAGGAGGGGATCATGATGGCGCTGATTTAACCGACACTATACTTGTGCTTTCTTTTCATACAGAGTCTAAGACATTATCTATGATTTCGCTTCCTCGTGATATTTGGAGCGATACCTTAAAAGATAAAGTAAATAGCGCGTATCACTACGGTGAAGAAAAGAAAAAAGGCGGTGGAATAATACTAGCTAAAGCCATCATCTCTGATATGGTGGGACTACCTATAGATTACGCGTTGGTATTTGATTTTTCTAAATTTCGAGATGTTATAAATTTCTTTGGAGGGGTGACGGTAAATGTTCCGAAAGCATTCACTGATACGGAATTTCCTATAGCCGGAAAAGAAAATGATATGTGTGATGGCGATCTATTATTGGCTTGTCGCTACGAGTCTCTGCATTTTGATGCAGGCGCACAACGTATGAATGGTGATATAGCGTTAAAATATGTACGAAGTCGGCATGCAGAGGGAGATGAAGGGAGTGATTTTGCTCGAGGCAAAAGACAGCAGGAGGTGTTGTTGGCTATCAAGATAAAGCTTCTTTCAAAAGAAGTATTGTTTAATCCCTCCGTGATGCTGGAGCTTTTTCGTACGTTTGATAGGGCAACCGATACAGATATGAATATAGGGGAGTTGTTAACTGTTGGAAAATTATTTGTGAAAACTTCGGAAGATAATATAAAAAGAATCTCATTGGAAAGTGAATTGTATTCACCACCTGTTTCTTGGTATGGCCGATATGTGTTACTGCCGAAAGAAAGTTTTGAAGTACTTCATTCGTTTGTGAAAAATTCGCTACGGTGAAAGTTTGTTCACTTTTATCTACACCCTGGTAATCCACGAGGATTACATGTTCGACCATTTCTACAACACACATAAGTATCTTTACCACGGCCACCAGGACATAGTAATCCGCCTTGGTTACTGCATTGTCCTTCTTGGGAGTTTTCTGGGAAACACCTTGTGGATGTACAACTTGGACCGCCGATGCATTCACAGGTGTATCCTGGATTGCAGCCACTTATCGCCCCACCTCCGCATTGAAAGTATGGGTTATTCCAACCAGCTTTGCTTCTTTGGTCAGTAAGATTAGTGTTTTGTTGTGATATAAAATATACCCCGATTGGGAGAGTAATTGCGATCGTGGCCAACAGAGTGAGAAGTGAAAATCTGGATTTTTGTGATTTATTTGTTTTTAATCTTGTGGGCATAGGTATTGAATGTTCAAGTATATTAATATTATTTTTTACAGCCACCTCGTCCATTTGGGTAGCATGTATATCCCTTATCACAACAAGTGTATGCATTTCTATTTTTACCACTTATACACCACGATCTTCCTTGATTGAGACATGAGGACTTAAGATCAGAATTGGGTACGCATCCTGTTTGTGTGCACGCTGGGCCATCTTGGCAATGACATGAATATCCTGCACCGCAACTGGTTAAAGAACAGCCAAGGTATGAGTTGTTCCAACCCGCTTTGTTTCGTTGGTCAGTAAGATTAGTGTTTTGTTGTGATATAAAATATACCCCGATTGGGAGAGTAATTGCGATCGTGGCCAACAGAGTGAGGAGAGAAAATTTAGATTTATTTTGGTATGACCTCTTTGCGCTTATAGACATATTAGAACGCTAGTCCAAATAGTAGGAGCAATAGTCCTCCAGCGACTGTTGCAGCGCCTAAGATAGATGGGCCAGTTCCAGCTACTGGAATCTTTGGAGTTGGTATAGGTGACGGCGTAGCAGTTGGTGCACCAGTTGGAGTTGGGCCGACAGATTTACGACATGCATCGCTGACCCCAGAGAAGTTAAAGTTATTATCTCGAACTCGGCAAGAGAAAGAGAGTGATCCTGATTGGCCGACGGTGTAGTCAAATGATATTGACCCAGGATTACCGACATTTTTCTCAACAAGTTTCGTTGTGCCATCTGGTAGTGTAAATTCTGCAGCAGTGATATCGCCACCTACGATGGTGCCCGTGCAGGTAAGAGTGGTTGTATAGGGAATTGTGCCTGTTGATGGTGAGAGTGTTAACTCAACGCACTCTGGTCTATTTGCTTGGCCCGTTGGTGTTGGGGTTGGAGTATTTTGTACGCCCGTTGGTGTTGGGGTTGGAGTATTTTGTACGCCCGTTGGTGTTGGGGTTGGAGTATTTTGTACGCCCGTTGGTGTTGGGGTTGGAGTATTTATAGTGAGCGAGAATACCAGTTTACAATCTGGATTGTTCGATGCTTTTGGTGTGACTTGTGGCACGTTTGGTGCTACAGATGTTTGCTGTTCGAGTTTAGTGGATGTCAAATACGCCACCACACCAATACCAATGGTGATAATTGTGACAATCAATAGATACCAATATTTTCTAAAAAATCTCATAGATTAATACCATGCTCCATTTGTGAATACTTCTCCTTCGATGACAAAAT
>JAGORV010000066.1 GCA_018062625.1 Candidatus Woesebacteria bacterium | reverse complement strand
TTCTTTGTATCGTTACCCTTAGCCTGCATTCTAATATGTATAATAGCACATCAATTTCCAAATGTTTGTACGCTACAATCCAATAATAAATTGGGATAAAAAAGGCGACTATACGAAGATACGTGGCTCAGACCGTAAACACTTTCCCTAGTCTAGATCGTTATGAAAATTATGAATAATCACATTCGAATTATTTCTGGGGTCATCATAAATATTTATATCCTGCCTGACTCCGCTGATACTCTTTTCGAAGTTCCATCCAGATTTCTCCTAATCTATTTTTCCCTGATTTATCCTCTCCCCATCCCCATACATCATCGCGCCATGAATCTTCGATAATTTCTCGATCACCAGATTGTAATAATTTTTTCAAAACATACGGATGTTGATCTATTTTGCAACGCAGTATATCTTTCATAACTTCTCGCTGTTCTTCCTCCCAATTTGGACGCAGTTTCGGCACATTTGCTTGCATGACCTTTTGAGCATCATGTGCACTTTTTGCATGCTTGATCTGTGCTACTACATCCTCTGATACACCTTTAAACCCAGCAGCTTGAAACGCGTGCTCACACGTCGGCCACAAGTAGTGATCGTACAACACTTGATAGGCGGTGAAATTATCAAACACATTAAACTCTTTGGGATAAAACAAAACCGGATCGGTAGGATTGGGCTGATTCACCCGATCGAGAGGAATAGAACGGTAAAATTCTTTAGATTGCCGCATCGAATTACTTTTGGGCAAGCAACATATGTTATCTAGTGAGTCGGCAGGGGCTCGAACCCTGAACCAATAGCTTAAAAGGCTACTGCTCTACCATTGAGCTACCGACCCTATTTTGTACTTCTTAGATCTATCTATAACGAAGTCATCCCCACATTGACACCCCGAGAGTGCTTCTCACTCGCGTTGCTCGTGAAGGCGACTACCGACCCAAATTCATGGACTGCGCTAATTATAGCAAATTTTACGAGCGCACGACTAGAGCGTGACATTTTCAGTGTGGTTGAAGTATATGGGGGATTTGGTCTCAGGATCCAACACTATCCCAATCACGTCTATGCGTAATGAGTCTGGGAAATTCGGATGAAGCATTTTAAAGTATTGAGCCGTTTGAACTACCTCTTGTAACTTTCTCGGCGTCACTGCTTCTTCTGGTGTACCGTATGCTTTCCCTATACGAGTTTTTACTTCGACAAATATCAAAATTTCTGTATCTTGCGCCACAATGTCTATCTCGCCATACCGTGCCTTAAAGTTTCTCTGATGAATCTTCCAACCTTTATCACGAAGATATGTTGTGGCTATATTTTCTCCAAGTTTCCCTATTTGCATCTTATGCGATGCAGACTGATCTCCTATCTCGCTCTTCATACAATTTTATAGTACATTATCTAGCATATATGCCAAAAGCATCTCACAAAGCCACACCAACAACATCTCGCAATATTTTGTTACTCCTCATCTTTATACTCGCACTCATTTTTCGTGTGTACAAACTTGGCGTAGTTCCTGCGTCATTTTATGTAGAGGAAATGACTAATACATATGTCGGAAAATTTATCCTCATGCATGGTAAAGATATATACAATCATTGGCTACCACTCATGTACTTTGATAAATTTGGAGACTATCCACCAGTACTACCTCTGTATCTTTCAGGTCTGGGTGCACTAATCTTGGGAACTTCGGAATTTGCGGGAAGATTTCCACTTGCCCTAATCGGTGCATTACTTGTGTTTCCCGTGTATAGCCTTGCCTATATATTCTTTCAAAAACGCGCGACAGCATTGTTTGCTGCGTTCATTTGTGCGCTTACCCCATGGCATATTGTCCTATCGAGAACGACAGCAGAAGGAGTTGTTGGGCTTACCGTATATGCATATGCCATGCTGTGGATACTCCAAGGGATACTAAGTGGTGACACCAAACGCATATATAAAAGTTTCGGGTTATTTTTCCTCACCTATTTTCTCTACCCCGGACTACGAGTGCTCACCCCTCTCACCCTACTTCCCCTACCTTTTATATTTACAGATGTAAAACCGAATATAAAAAGGGCTCTGATCTACGGCATTATCGGCTCCTTTGTGCTTACCGCATACATAAGCACCACCACATGGGGACAGGCAAGATTTAAACAAACCTCACTATTTGGTGACCCAATTATGCGACAAACTATCCAGAGTAGAAGCGAGTCACTGAGCAACATGCTGGGAGCCAATCAAGTCACAAAAGCCCGCATATTTCATAACAAATTTGTGCTCTACAGCAGAGAGTTTGTAAGCCAATACTTAAGCTACTTTTCTCCAAAATACCTATTCTTTGAATCTGGCGGGCAATTCCGATATTACAACGTTCCAGATCAGGGATTATTCTTTTTGGCGATCATTCCATTTATTGCCGCTCTATTACTTTTGACGCAAACCACAACGCTTACAAAGTTTATGACCTACACACTCTACATACTTGCAATCGCTCCCATTTCTGCGGCTATCACCACGGATTTTGTCCCACATGCACATCGGTCTATGTTTATGATCTTACCAATTATTTTACTTGCCACAGGCGGATTTCATGCACTTTGGAACCAAGGACGATATAAGAAATTATTTGTCTATGCCATGTTTGTTCTCATGACATTTGAAATCGTGTACTTCTGGCATCAATACGCGGAAATTGCCACATCTTTCCAATCTACATTACGCAATGATGGGGATCCAGAAGTAGTGAAATATGTGATCGCAAATCGCAGCAAATACGATCATGTATATCTCACAAAATTTGATCGCATACCACTCTATTATCTTTTTTATGCAGACAATTTTGAGCGCAAACTCACAGATCAATTTGAAATCGGATTTGCTATAAAATCTGTGGATAATGTGACGT
>JAGORV010000024.1 GCA_018062625.1 Candidatus Woesebacteria bacterium | reverse complement strand
AATCCATGTTTGACTGGGGTGATCATGTGGGATTTGCGTGGTCATGCTATGAAAATGTGGCCAAGGGAGAGAAGCGATTTTATAGGATATTTGGATTGGTTCATCGGCTTGGGTAGTTTTACTGCCGTGACCAATCATGGAATAGAGTAGAGCGTCTGGATGAGTTCTTCTTCGGTTTTCCTGCCACGTATCGAGCGCGCCTAGCAACCGTTTATCCTTCATGATTCCTTCCCACTTTGTTTTTACCACCAGAGGGTGTCTATCTCTTGCATCCCAAGCACTTGAAAGAACAGGCCACAACACTGTATGTGCACCATCAACTACAGTATGTGGTTTCAGCGGTTCACGCTCGACAATAGTGTATTTGTCTCCTTGAAGTGTGGCTTCTCCGTATTGTGTGAGTGCTTCGCCCAGTGACTGGCCTGGATCAGGGGTCGCTTCAAAGGCAATCCCAGGCTTTACCGGTATTGAAAGTACTCTTAGGCTGTCTAGCTCTACCATGTGAATGAGTATATCGTATTAGTGCAATTGGGTGAAGATTTTCTGGGTCAAAGACACTGTGTCATATATAGTCTGTGAGGTGGAGCATATTGTGATTTTAACAACTTCCTAATAATTCCTATTGAAAATGGCTTATAGTATAATATACGATTATTCGTTTATGAATACTGAAAAATTACATCAATCAGTTTTTGATGCATACGAAGGTGGGCCGATCGGAGGCGCTTGTGCAATTTGGCTTCAAGGGAGTATTCGACTCCTTACTGCGTATCACATAAGTCATGATATGGATCATGGTAATGTTCCACGTTCGCTGATATTTAGAAATAGAACTGGACGAGTGACACTTCGGAACATAGCCTTTACGAAGGTTCGCGGAGCTAAAGATTTATCTCTGAGTGATCCTGTAGATCTGCAATATGCATTATCGGTCGCTAGATATTATGCTCCTAGCAATGCATACAAAACCTTAGGATCTGTGGTACCACTTATGCCTGATCAAAATCGAGTAGCGCGTGTATCAAAAGAACCACCGATTGTTATGCGTGATGCACCAAGACAAATATATATTTCGTCTAAAGGGCAGAGAGTGGATTTTGGTTTTTCTGGAAAGCCTGTTATAGATCCGCAAATGAATGTGGCTGGTGTCGTGATAGAGAAGCAACGGATTCGCGGTAAATGGTATGGAGTAGCGGAGACTGTGCACCAACGAATATTTCAGAAGTAAGCTACCTCAAATGTCGCGTATCTCCTGATAAGTGTTATTTTGTATAACTCGTTGCAAATTTATTTTGAAACAGCATGTTTGCTTAAACCGCATAATAGTGAGTAGAATGAGGGCATGCGTTTGATTCATCATAGATTTGTTCAGATAATACTTATTCTTCTAGTTGCTTCTATTTTCCGCTTAACAAATTTGGGGACTATACCATCTGGTTTGCATTCAGATGAGGCTGATCAAGGGTATATTGCCTACAGTTTATTAAAAACGGGACATTCGCCCTATGGTGATAATAATATATTTGCCATTCGAGAAGCATGGGGTGGATCTCGTATGCCTTTGTATATTTATAGTGCTATGCCAGCGATAGCATTATTTGATTTAACGATATTCGCTGTTCGACTTCCATCTGCAATTTATGGTATTTTATCCGTCTTGTTGCTCTATCTGATACTAGAGCGTATACGTATATCTCGAGTGGCAGCATTTTTGAGTGCAATGTTGTTTGCAGTGAATCCATGGTCTATACATATATCCAGACAAGCACTTTTAGAGTCGATTGCTTTGTTTTTTGTGCTCGCAGGGTTTTATTTTTTCCTTCTCGCATCGAAAAGATGGGTGAATCTAATGTTATCCGTTACTTGTTTTGTAGCGTCTATATTCTCATATGATGCTCCTAAGATTTTTTTGCCTCCATTTATAATTTTACTGGTATTTATATATAGACATGAGTTTAAAACGTTGCAAGAACGGTTGAAAATTGCACTATTTATATGTCTATTTGTTGCGGGATATTTAGTGATGATTTTTACTTCGTTTGTGAACTTGCAAAGCAAAGATTTTGGGCAAGTGAGTATTTTTAATGCATCAAAAATTTCAGATCAAGTTATATACGAGAGGAATAATACCTTAGCTCCAGAATGGCTTTCTCGTATCACACACAATAAAGTGACAGTAAGTATGGAAAAGTTTGTCGCGAGTTACTTTAAATCATTCTCTATAAATTATTTGTTTGTAAACGGATATGGAAACTTACAGCTCTCTACCAGTAGGGTGGGGCAATATCACTTCTTTATGTTTCCTTTATTTTTTATTGGGTTAGCATATATTCTGCTTGGGAAAGTAAAAAAAGGGTTCGTCTATATATGGTGGATGTTTTTCGGGGCATTACCCGGAGGCCTTACGGATGGAAATTATCCATATAGATCTGTACTTATGTTGCCTGCAATCACAATCATCTCTGCACACGCAATGGATAAAATAATTGAGTATCTTGCATCGGTTTCCAAGAAAATGAGAGTAGTCGCAATAAGCCTGATAAGTATCGTAGTATTTATTTCTGTGAGTCGATTCATAATTATATATTTTTATGATTATCCAGCATACGCATCTGAGTGGTGGGCCAAAGAGCAAAATCAAGTGATACGTCAGGTGATCACAGATCGTGATAAATATCCGTTGATATTTATTGATGGGGCATGGGCATCTTCTTATGCATTTTTTGCACGAACAGATCCTACTATATTTAAAAATGAAATGAATAAAATTTCAGATTTTAAAGGAGTTCAGGTAAAACAATTAGATAACGTAATATTTGGAAATTTTCAAGACATACTGCATTCAGATGTATCATTAGATACGTTTTTCCCCGTAGGTTCACAAATTGTAGTTGAAGGAAAAATTCGTCCTTTGATGAGAGCAGAACGAAATTTTTATAATGTGAATGGGGATAAAATTGTATTTAAGCAGATACACATTCAAAAGCAACAATAATAAATCCAAATGTTTTTGGGGACGTGTCTTGGTTTAAGAGGTATTAATTATTATTACTCGGGTACTGTGAAGCGCTAACTTGTATTGACAATATTTTTGCGTTTGATTAGATTGAGGTATGACAAATTCTGTTGGAGCTGAGGATGAATTAAATAATGCTGGTGCACAAGGTGGTGAATTTTCCCAATCGGTAGAGAAGCAGCTCAAGCATCGCAAAGAACAATTTGAGGCCCCCACTCCCAAAATTGTCATTGATAAACTTACTGAGTTTAATCAGGGTGCACGAAAACTGGCCAGAAAAATTTCGACCAATAAAATTGTTGAGTGGATTCCTGTGGTATCTCCACTTATCAACGCCAGTCTCGATATGCAAAAAGCAGGCTTTGCCATGGCAATTGGTAAGGATGCTGACACGGGAAGAAACTTGACGGTTCCTGAGCGTGCACAAATGGCAGTATCTAAATATGGCAGTTCTCTATGGGAGCAGGCTAAGGTTGGCGTCGATGTAGCGTTTTTGGCAGTAGGAGGCACGATAGTTGAGAAGGCTGGTTTCAAAGCGGCAAATATTGTAGTCAAACATGGAGTCCAACTAGTCGCACATGAAGCGCTCAAAAAAGGTGGGGATCGAATGGTGTATGGCAAAGATGGGAGAAAAGTAGAGGTGAGTGCAGGTGATCCCAAGATGCAGGCTGCCGAGCAAGTAGTAGACGGTATGTCTGGTATGTATTCGGCAGTCGCCGAGATGACCAAAGATGCAGATACCAAAAAGCTTCTTACCGATGCATCAGAAACATTCGGAAAGATTGTGAGCAACCCAAATACTCGTGCTGCGCTGGCTACTTCTCTTGCGCAGTCAGAGCACATAAATGGCATGATGGCAAAAATGGCAGAGATGAAAAATAACCCAGAATCTATGAATAGCCTTAAGGCTCAGCTTTCCGCACAAAAGTAACCATAAATCTTCTTTGGAGTATAATAGTGGGCTATATGATAAAGCTTGAGTGCATCAGAGACTGTGATGCTTGGTGCTGTAAACCACTTAAAGATAAACGAGTGATTTATGATTTCACTCCAAAAGAGGCGCAGATGCTCAGAGATGACGGAGGTACATTGGTACCTGTGCCGGAAGGTGGCTATACTATGCCAAAACCTTGTGTGAAATTGCGTGGGAAATTTTGTTCACTCCATGGTAAACCGTCCCAACCTCAGTGTTGTAGAGAGAATAAGGTAGGTAAAGATTTATGTTTGTTTGTGCGCGGAGCAGTGCTTGGCAAACGTTGGAGTGAAGTGGAATAATTGTAATTATGAATATCTTAACTTTTTTTGACCCGAGGAAAATTTCTGACGGTTGGCGTGAACGCATCGATAAAGTATTTTCTACAAACCCCAATGCGAAAATCACTCATGCAGAATCGTTACAAGATCTATCACTGCGATCGGGCCAAGGTGATGGTGATGTGCTCATCTTTGGTTTTTCTGATGGAAAGGAAGGATCTTGGACTCAGATCTTTCCATTTATAGGTGAGCGTCGAGTACCCGTTATGCTTACAGGAGAACTGGACAAAGATTATTTTCGCCGTGTATTTCGCGAACATACAGGGCAAACACTTGAGACAATTGATACTGTGCAATTTTATGGCGAAGTGGAGGGTATGCTTGCACGGATAGAAGCCAGACATGCCCACCATATGGGCGAGCGGAAAGAATAGACAGGTATTTGTGTTGTGCTTCCGTCCTAGACTACTTATACTGACAGTAGATCGGAGATGCATATGAATAAAAAAACAGTTTCTGTGGGAGTGTTAGTTATCTTGGGTATATATTTCTTGGTGTTTCATACTGCACCATTTCCTTTTAGTCATGAGGCGATAGGGTTGCCACCGTTTCATGTAGTGCATTCAATTTTTGGAGCAATATTACTCGTTAGTGCTTACTTTGTTTGGAAAAAGAAATAAAGGTATTTATACGAGAGCTTATCTACGTCTCACTCCATAGGTGGCTGCATACCAGCCCATGTGCTTTTCCCCCTCAGCAAGATAATGCACAGTCTCATGTGCGAGTGCAGATGGTGCCATTTGATTTAATCTCATAAGTAATTTACCGTAAAGTGAAGCAAATAACGCTGCGGAAGTGATCCCACTCCATGAGTCTAGGTGTATATATTTGCCGATTACAAAAGGTGCTGCGGTCATGACGGTATATGCCCATGGCCATGGTCCTTGAACATGGGCGATGCCATGACCCATTTGGTAACCTCCTCCGTTAGCATTTTTTTCGGTCATCTGGGACATCATTGAATTATAATTTTGTATTTTTCCAATTTTTATAGTCATTTCTGTGAGACTCATTCCTGCAGATTTGGACAGATAGCGATTCATGTATGCATGATCATTGGAGAACCATGCGTTAAAGATATTGGCACGAGCATTGGGATCTTGAAGGAGTTGGGCAAGTTTTGTTTGTTGAGCGGTACCTAGTTCCATATCTGACTGTACAAAATCGGCATTGAGAAATGCACGTGAGAGCAATCCTTTTTTTGTATGCATTGGTTTGTTGTGAAGCGCTTGTAGAGTATCGCGACTTGCACGACTTGTGATAAGTTCGTTCACCCACAAGATGCCATTCATATATTCGGCTATTTTACGTTTAGAAAAACTTCTTGGAATTTGCATGTACATAAAATTATTCGATCTGTACGCCTCGGACTTGCGATCATCGGGGCCTAACGCCCAACCCATGATAAGTGGTGGATGTTGTGCTGTTATAGCGGATTTGGTATCGGAACTTACTGGCAATGCGTCAATAATAGTTTCTTGGAATTGTTGCGCAAGTCGGGTAGGTACTTCTATGGTTTGATGTTTTCGTCGCAATGAGTCTGCACCATTTGCACGCCAGTTACGCCATTCGGTTTGGGCTGTCCTGATAGCCTCTTTATAGGAAAGTTCTCTCATAGTACGATTGCCCTAGATTATATCCACTCGCTTAGTTTTGTGCAAAACACGTGTGAGAAAAACGTGTATGCCATCCTGTATGATATAAAGCAAATTTAGTCGTTTGGTATACTACGCGAGTATGCAAAATCTTTATTCATCAGAAAAGGTATATGTAAAAAATTCTCATGTTGCAGGTGCAGGGCGAGGAGTTTTTGCAAAATATGAAATAAAAAAGGGTGAAATTATTGAGACATGCCCTGTTATAGAAATCTCTACAGGTGACGCATCAGCGATAAACGAAAGCATATTGCTCACGTATTTTTTCTTTCATGGAAAAAAGAAAGAGAAGGTGTGGTTGGCGCTTGGCTTTGGCTCTCTCTACAATCACTCCTATGCACCCAACGCGTCATATACTATATCTGAACCAGACAACACTATAGAATTTGTCGCAACTGGCGACATAGATGCAGATAGCGAAATAACCTTTGATTACAAATCTGGTAATCCTCAAAACCAAGAACCATTATGGTTCGAAGTGTGATGGTAGATCATTTCAATATACTTTTCATCACCGATACAAGCTTCCAGTTATCATGAATCACCGTAGTAGGTTTGGTTCGTAAGAGTTTTTCGTCTACTTCATCATGTGCTATAGCAATAGATGCTCGGCATCTGGCGGCGTGACCTGCCTCCATGTCTACGGAGGTATGGCCAAACATAATGGCATGACGGGCGGGAATATCCATACTGGCAAGCGCGCGTCGAAGTCCTTCTGGATGCGGTTTGAGGTCGTTCACATCATCACGAGTTATGACCGTATGAATCATTTTGGCTATACCAAAATGCTCGATCAAATTGCGAGTCATAACCTTTGATTGTGATACGACAAGCGATATAGGTATCCCTTTTTCTTGCATCCACTCCAAAGAGCGTTTGGCATCGGGATACCATGTGGCAAACTGCGGATTATTGCGTTTGAAACGTAAATATGTAGCCACCAATCGGTCGGTATTTGGGAACGAGCTTGTTCTGGAAAGCAGCTGAAAACTAGTGGAAAGTGGGAGTCCTATGGTATCGAGAATTTCTCCTCGCCGTGGCTGTGCCATACCATGGGTTTCAAATGTGTGCCGAAATGAAGCCAAAATTAGTTGACGATTGTTTATGAGTGTGCCTTCTAGGTTAGACAAAACGCCTTCTAGTTTTTGCATGTGGGGGAGTATAGCAAAAGAAGTAAGAAAAAGCATGGTAATATCCGTTGACGAGCGCAATATTTGCGCATATGATGGAACGATAAGAGAGGATTTAGATTATATGAGTGATGTACAAACTAAATATCCGTTGAGTCCGACCAAGATTATAAAAAAAACGATGGTCGATGCATTTGCATGGTCTATATTTTTGGGGAGCATGTTAGTGGGACTGGGAATACTGAGTTTGACTGTAGATGCATCTCTACAAGCTCTTGTATTTGCAGGATTAATTGGATTGGTTATTCTCTGGCTTGTGGTAATTGTGCTTTCATACCTTTATCAGGTTTGGTATTTCAATACCTATTTTTATGATTTCGCCACTGACTATTTGGTGATAAAAAAGGGACCTATCACTCCACGGGAGATAACTATTCCCTATGAGCGAATTCAAGATGTATATGTAGATCAAGATTTGCTGGATCGATTGCTCGGACTCTATGATGTGCATCTTTCGAGTGCCACCGTATCTTCTGGTATGGAAGCACATATCGATGGTGTAGAAAAACCGGCGGCAGATGGATTGCGCGCAGCGCTACTTAAAACCGTGAGCGAACGAATTAGTAAAAAATCCTAAACACCATGATCCTTACAGAGCAAGATTACCCGATACAATTTGTCTGGCTGTATAAGTCGCTCATAAGTTCTTTGTTTATTGTGATTATAACCTTTGGCATGGCTAGTTTCGGGTATATAAATTATTTTCTGATAGCATTTGTGGCATATGCACCGATTGCATTTGTGGTGTCGTGGCTTGCGCGAAACAATTTTCATTTTGCCCTTGAAGATAAATTTTTATTGCTGAAGCAAGGCATTATCTCCAAGCAAGAGCGCAATGTGCCCTATGGCGTGATTCAACATCTTTTTGTAAAACAAGATTTGTTTGATAGGGTATTTGGTCTGGCCTCACTCACTATAGAAAATGCCACAAAATCTATGGCAGAAATACAAGTGCAAAAAGAACAAAAAGCCCCGATAGAAAATATAGGCTTTAGTGGGAACGCCGTGGTAATTCCCGGACTGAATAGGGAACACGCAGAATTATTGAAGATTGCACTTTTGGACCAAATGAAACGCAATCCCGTAGAAGAGCGTGGACTATAATTATCGAATTTTTACTCCTCCTTTTTGCCTCAATGGACTCTCAGCGACGATCAAAAGTAATGGGCGTCCGACATGGTGTTTGTTTACAACACCTGAATACCCATGTGCACGTTCATCTCCACGATCTCGAAATCGTATAGGTAATGCACTTGGGTATTGTGTCGTCTGAATTGCCAACAATGGATGACTTCTGTACGGGGTGTTTTTCCAAAATCTGAAAGCATCACGTAATCCCCTGACGGTTAGAGGAAATGCCTCTGTGTGCTCAACATTGTGGGATGGCATAGGTTGCGACGATGTTACATCTCACATCTTGAGCTGTCAACATGTTCTGTGCCTCATAGACGTGTGATCGCAAAATATGATATGAATCTGTATATGGCAGAAGATCATAAAGGAGCGTTGGCCGTCAGTCGGGAAGGAATTGAGATTTGGAATAGGTCTTGGGACACCTATAAAGATCGACTTTTCCCTGACGATGCGAATGCGATCTCTATGTTTGCCATTGGTGCGCGGTTAAAACACGCCAAGTTTTGGGCAAATCCACAGTATTGGTTTACTCCAGCTTTCACAAAATACGAAGAAGATGGCATGCGCCCAGAAATTATAACGGCAAAAAAACCCATCTTGGGCTTACGTACGATATTTGCACCAGATAGGACAGTTATGGATATAGGATGCGGTGGTGGTGCTGCCGCGATAGGAATGGCACGTGAATTCAGAAAAAATAAAATTTTAGCCGTCGATTATGAGTTAGGAAAAGAGATTCCATTCCCTCTGCATAAAGAATCAAATTTGGAATTTCGGCAAGAGGACTGGCGAGCATTTTCGCTTTCTGATGATTCCGTGGATTCATTTGTTTCAGATCAAGGTATTGCTCGATATGGCAATAAAGAATCTATCGTGACAGAGCTTACTCGTATCGCAAAGGTGGGAGCAGTATTTCGTGGGACGCAAACCAGAGGTATATATGGGGTCCCAAATTTTAACGAACGACTAGCTCAAGCAGGATGGGATGTTTGGCATCTAAGGAACCCAGGTGGTGGTGTGACACAACTTATTATGGCTGAGCTGAAACGGAAATAAACAATATATTTAAGATAGAAGTATAAATTTGTAAAGCAACGAATAACCCGTTATAATCTCCAAAGAAGCGATATCCGACTATCAATCGGATGCTGAAGAAAGAAACTTCCCACTTCGCGTAAAGCTACGTGGGATGCAAATAGACTCTTCCGGGTAAGCCCGATATAGCGATAGATGAAGGTCCCACTTCGCGTAAAGCTACGTGGGATGAACTAAGGTGGTACCATCCAGCCTTTCACGAAAAGCTGGGTCCTTATAAAATAACGGTACTTTTTTTGTGGCATAATGGTACATATATGAGCTTAAAGAAAACGAATTTTCAAGAAAAGTTAGATGTCTCAACAAACGAGCATGAAGTGCTAAGTTTTTGGGACGCAACGCAAGCGTTTGAGCGTTCGGTAAGCGAACGACCAGAAAACAAACGCTATGTGTTTTATGACGGACCACCGTTTGCCACAGGGCTTCCACATTACGGACACCTTCTCGCCTCTACAGTGAAAGATCTCGTACCTCGATACTGGACCATGAAAGGTTACCGCGTGGATCGTGTTTGGGGATGGGATTGTCACGGTATACCGATAGAGAACATCATCGAAAAAGAATTGGAACTCAAAGGTGGTAAAAAGGGCATAGAGGCGTATGGGATCGATAAATTTAATCAAGCGTGTCGTAGTGCAATTTTGCGATTCGATAAAGAATGGGAAGGGGTCATACGAAGACTCGGGCGCTGGGTTGATTTCAAGCACTCATACAAAACCATGGACAAGACGTTTATGGAGTCTGTTTGGTGGGCGTTTGCGACACTGCATCAAAAAGGATTGGTATATGAAGGACGTAAAGTAATTCTCTATTGTCCACGGTGTGCCACCCCACTTTCAAACTTCGAAATAGCCATGGATAATAGCTACAAAGATGTAGAAGATAATTCCGTGTTTGTAAAATTTAAAAAAGCAGGAACAACCAATGAATATTTTGTCGCATGGACGACTACCCCTTGGACTCTTATCGGAAATGTCGCTCTTGCCGTGGATGCAAAAGCAGAATATGTGCAAGTCGCCGTAGAAAAAGACTTGTTGTGGATGAGCAAATCGCTGAAAGTGAAAGTAGTGGGCGAAGGCGCAAAAGTTGTAAAAACTGTAAATGGTGAAGCATTGGTTGGAGCTGAATATGAGCCACTGTATGCCTATATGCCGCTTGAAGGGAAGAAAGCTCACTATGTGACGGCCGCAGATTTTGTAAGTCTAGAAGATGGATCAGGGATCGTGCATACGGCAGCAATTTTTGGAGAGGACGATTATCGACTCGCTTTAG
Source organism: Candidatus Woesebacteria bacterium (assembly GCA_018062625.1). Lineage (GTDB taxonomy): Bacteria > Patescibacteriota > Microgenomatia > UBA10105 > UBA927 > UBA927. The sequence goes on along the minus strand of JAGORV010000024.1, from coordinate 293 downwards.
AGAAAGACCTTCCTCGTGTACCAACGCTCGATGATCAAGGAAAATTTTTGGATTTTGTGACGCCACTTGCTGGGGTGTTTTATAAAAAAGCAGAAAATTGGGTGATAGAGGATCTGGCTACTCGGGGACTTATGCATGCAGCAGGAAAAATAGTTCACTCATATCCTTTCTGCTACCGTTGCGAGACGCCACTGTACTTCAACGCGGTTCCTGCATGGTTTATAGACGTGCAGAAAATCAAACCAAATCTTGTTGCACAGAATGAACAAATAAATTGGCATCCTGATTATCTT
>JAGORV010000023.1 GCA_018062625.1 Candidatus Woesebacteria bacterium | reverse complement strand
CGGTAACGCACAGAGTTTTGCTGCAAAGGTATTTGGTAGACGATGGACTTTTTATATATCACCTCAGCATTTATCCTTTTTTACCAAGGCGAATTTACAAACATTTATGTCACAAGTAGGACTGTTTCCTGTAGAGTGGTTTGGGATTGGTAAGTGGTTGAGTTTGGATTATATATTGCATCTAGCAAAAACAACTGGCGAGAGTGCTTTGGGTGCGCTGATTCATCGTATGGTAGGAAAGTCATTTGTCTCCCGATTGCCAGTATATGTGCCTATGATGGATAATATGGTAGTAATAGCGCAAAAACGCTAATGGGTAAATTATGAAAAAGCTTTGGGGTTGGTTACGCAATGTCGATTGGAAGGTAGTCATACCGCTGTTTCTTATCCTCGTCGTGTTTGTGGTGAATGCGTTTCATGAAAAATATCCCGATGAATTCGATAGCCTTGTAGGCGGGAAGTATATCTTAGAAGCTAAAATTCCCTATAGAGATTGGTTTCAGCATCATCAGCCCGGTGCGTATGTATTGTCGGCTTTGTTGTTGCCATTTGCTCAAGGATCATTTGTAAAAATGCGTGTGCTTATCGGTATGAGTTTTTTTGCGATTATTGCAGCAACATATTTCTTGATAAAAAAACGTGTGCCTGTTTATGATAGTAAGTACTATTTATTTTTTGCAGGAACACTTGCAGTAAGCGGAACATATTTTTGGGGACAAATGTTGCTTGCGGATACGCTTGCTGCATATTTGTTTATACCTGCATACACCCTACTTCTCCTTAAAGATTATTACCGACTAAAATTTGATAAGACTGATTTGGCTATTGTGACCTTTTGTGCGTTTCTTGTTTGGTTTACCTCCATGACATATTTGTTTGCTATATCTGGCATTATTCTCTACGCCATATATCTGTACACCAAATGGATGCTTTCAGAAGGGAATAGTTATAAAGAAATTGCGCTTGATGTGATTCGCATTGTTGCATTGCCATATATATTGTATTTCCTATTCTGGACGCTTACAGGAAGTCTTAAAGACTGGTATTTTGCCAACATTACCTATAATCAGGAATATTATATTTTTAACTATCCACGTGCGCCTGGGGCACATTTTAACCCAATTAGATATGCGGTGATTATTGCTAATACGTTCATGAATAACTATCTCCCTGCGCTTTGGGGTGTACTGCAGTTCCCCATAGGCGATCCTCTACAGGTAACACTGGCAATGAGTAATGCGGTGTTTCTTATTGTACTCATTCTGTCTCGTAGGTCTGCGTTTATATTGCCATTTATAATCGCATTGATATTTTCGAACGGGAGAAGTAATCCTCAGCAAATAAAGGAAACAGATTATTGGGCGAGTGTATATATAGCGTTGTCATTCATAAATGGTACTTTTTCGCTTGCTGCTTTGACTAGCCTAGTAAATCAAGCCAAAGAATTAGCGTCTGTGCGATTGATTTCGGGAGTATTGCTTGTTATCACATGGATTTATTGGGTATTTATGCCAACGGGAATGTTTTTACGTATGGAGGATAAGTTTTATCCCAAATATATGGGAGAAGCGCCACTTATCTATGATCGACCTCAAGTAGCTCATATGGTAAATCAACTTGTCTCAAAAGATGAATATGCTTGGATTGGGCCATTTAACTTCGAAGAACTTTTTTATCTCAAAGCAAAGATTCCTACAAAGCATCATTGGTTTTTGGACCCAGCAGCGAAATCTAAAATAAAGGATGAAATTATTCGAGATTTGAACGCACATATGCCAAAGGTTGTTGTTTTTCAACGGAACTATACCCCATGGGGTGGGGATGCACGTACCTTTAACTATTTTGTCATTGATTTTCTCGATAAAAATTATTTTAGAATTTTCAAGCTAAACGAAACGTTAACTGATGTGCAATATAAATGGAAAGTAAATAACACGCAAAATTTTGATATCGACGGTGATTTCAATTTTGATAAACGATATCAAAAGGAATTACTAGAAAAATTAATTTCTTTGGGATATCTTGAGGCCGTTCCAACATCAAAAGACTTGGGAGCCAAGAAATAATACGTAGGACTTATTCCGTTGACGTAGCTGCGACATATACATTGCGTGCGATTTTCCCATGTATGTCACTGATTTTTATAAAAGATTTTTTATGTACCTCGTATTCGGGAGTTGCCAGAATATATAACGTTTTGCCTGTAACTTTTAGATCGCTTAGTCTCACATCTTTATCTATCAATTTAAGACCGTTGCTATCCCAAGGAGCTGATGTAAAAATATAATGAGAGTACTTTTCTCGACTTCCGAGTCGTTGGTACGATGTAGGATCAATATTTCCCCAGTACAGCATAAAAATATACGGTCTCCAATAGTAGCCAGAAATTACAATCGTGTCATAGGTATCTTCGTTTGATTTTACGTAATCAATCATTTGTTTATATCCATCACCAAAGGATAAGGCATTCTTGGTTGGATTTTCGTAAAAATACGCATGATAAAACGTAGGAAATGAAACGTAAAAAAATAGAGTAAGCACTACAAAGAACGGTATTGCGCCAAATTTCCACCTCTTGCTGTAGTTTAGACCATACCAGAGGCCTAAACCAGAAAGTATCGAAAATACCGGCGCAGCAATGAGGGTGCGCAGTGTATTTGGTTGATTTACGCTAAATGCTCCTGGAAGAAACGATGTAGCAAGCCAGATGAGGATTAGATATCCAAAGAATTGTGGCAATAAACGGAGAGCCATAAAGCCGAGTGGTATAAGGACAATCTCGAATGGATAGAGAGTCCCATATGTTCCTGTGCCAGTCAAAAATAAATTGCGGTAAGAAATGTTTTTGGTGTAATTTTCTATGATTGTTTGTAAGAGTGCGATTCGCCTGTTATACATGATTTTTGAGACAAGGGTGGGTGAGGTGCCTAATTTTTGTACATACCTGTCTCGTCTTTGAAGATAATTCGGATCGTTTACTACACTTACAATGGATATTCGTTCCATACCGCCGCGGGATAGCATTTCTTTGCCCATAGGGAAGAAGAGGCATATGCATACAAGAGCAGTACATAAAGTAAATTTCCAATGTTGTGACAATCGTTTCCATTGTGAGAAAACGTAATATATTCCAATAAATGGTATAACAAGCCTCACGGAGTAGTAGAAGTACAGGGATATGACGAAGCTTATCCCTGCCCAAAAAATTTGTGAATAGTATTGCCGCGAGCGCAAGAGGAAGTATACCCCTAACATACACCAAAAAACCGCACCGTTGCTTTCGAATAGTTGTCTTGAGAAGTTTATGTGCCATGGAGATACGGAAAACATGAGAAAAGGAAAGAGTGCACTGTCGATTTCAATTTTTTGGATTTTTATCCACCGTTTTGAACCCAGTAATTCAATGGCTATCCCGTACATCACCAGTATGGAAAGAATTCCAAAGATAGCCGAAGGAAGGCGTGCAGCCAGTTCTGATAGGCCAAAAAGGGAGACTGCAGGGATTGTCGCGTAGACCATGCCGGGCAATTTGTAATCATCGAATGAGCGAAATAATAACGGATAGGTAGTGCCGTATTCGTCTTTACCTGTTTTTAAGATCGAATATGCGTTGTATGCTATCGCAGTTTCATCGTGTGATAGCGACGGGGGTATTTGTGTCAGCCGATCAAGCCGCAAAAAGATACCAATTCCAAGAATCAATATGAAGAAGAGTGTTGAAAGAAAATATTTATTCATTTTTTATCTGTATCTATTACAGTATATTGAGGCGTGCCATCGGGAAGCGTTATAGTTGCAATCGTTTTTGACATAAGTTCCGAAGGGGTTTCGTTGGCTTTTGAGATAAGTAGTGTATTGGGAGTGCTTAGGTCTTTTTCCCAATCTATTGGGCGAAACGAATATCTGCCAAATCCAGCTACGTCGGTAAACCCATCTCGTGAAATAGGATATCGTATGGCCTGTTTTTGATAATTGGCAGGGCTGTATGCAGTATAAAACAATAGATATATATAAGGAGATGTTTCAGGGTGAGTCATGATAATTTGCTTTTTTGCGTTTGAAGGATGAGAAAGAATGGGAGCAAGTTTTTTATATGCATATCCCCAATTTTGGCTTTCTTTTTTTGGAAAATGATCAAAATATTTATCTAGATATATTCCCATCGATGTGGCATATCCCATAAGTAGTATGGCAATAATCACAAGTCGCACGCGCGGTATTTTTATGCGAATAAGAGTGTCGATTCCGGCTGCTATAGCGATAGCAAGTGATGGAACAATTGCAAGAGTGCGATTGCTATGTGGTGCATCTTTGGTGATTGCAGCAGCTACTCCTCCGATTACTATCCACCAGAGTACAAAAGTCGCCCCCTTTTTCTTTGTAGCATAGAACAGCCATATGACTCCTATTAGAAGTAACGGTGCCTCTATCGGGTGTAAGTTGCCGAATCCAAGTATATTGTGTGCACTGTTTCCTCCACCTTTTATAAAAAGAAATTCAGGGCCATACGCCTTGAGATAATTTTGGTATATCGTAATTGCCGCATAGGTGATCCTATTGTGTGCAAGTTTGGCAGCAAGCGAGTTTGGGTCACTATGCTCAAGTCTAGGAAGTTCGATTTGTTTATGTATTACCGTTGGATCACCGAAGATACTTATACCACTGAGCTTTGTGTGGTCTGCAGAGAATCCAATGACTAAAATTATGCCCACTAACACAGTTCCTGTTATAAGCGCGTACCACCATTTTGGAATTTTTATAATTTCATGCCAATATATTCCCGTGAGTCCTAATATCAATAATGACGTTGAAACATGGTTACCATGATAGGTATAAAAGGTTGACGAAAAAATAGCAGCCGATGTAATCAACGATGCTAGGGATCGAAGTTTTATGGCACGAAGAAACATCAATGATCCCACGATGAGAGCAAAGGTTGCGACGATAGCTTCTGATTCAACGCGTGATATGTGTATGTGCCAAGGCATGAGGGCAAGGACAATGGCAGCAGATAGCGCGATAAATTCTGAGGAGAAAAGCGTGAGCGCAAGAAAATAGATTGCTCCTACCGAGGCTATTCCTGCTATGGCTGAGGGAAGTCGCACTGCAAGTTCTGATAAGCCCAAAACTTTCACAAACGGGATTGTCACATATATATACAGGGGCATTTTCCAGTCACCAAATGATTCAAATGACAATGGTATGGAACGTCCGTACTCATCACGGCCTGTGGTAAGCAGGGAATAAGCGGTAACACCTATTGAAGCTTCATCACGATTTATCCCAGGGGGCACTGTGTCTAGTTTGTATAATCGCAAGATCGAAGCTAGAACAAGAATTCCAAAAAGGAATAAGAGTGAGTAGCGTTTCATAAGTGATGTTTTGGTTTAGCCACAAATATACCGATGAGCAATCCTATACTTATCATACTCAATATCATGCCAATACGCACACTTTGTGGTTCGTAGGTAAAGGTTACCGTATGCGAGCCTGCAGGTATTGTTATGGCACGCTGAGTCCAATTGGCTCGAATAATATTTGTAGATTTATCATCAATTTTTGCAGTCCATCCTGGATAGTAGGTATCAGTAAGCACAAGTACCTTTGATTCCTCGCTTTGTGTCTGAATAGATACCCGCTCTGGTTGGTAACTAGTGATGGTCGCTGATCCTGTTGCTGTGGTTTTTGATACATCTGTAGGTAACGTCGGCAATAGCACACTTCGGGTGGGATCAAATGACGAGGAAAAAAATTGTTGTGAAAAATCGTCTTCATTTTTGTATATCTGAATATGGTCTGCCAAATATACACGGGGGGCTACGTTTTTGCTTTTGAATATGTGCCAGTCTCCTTTTTGGTATATAGCTTGGAATGAATCGTATGGAAATGTTTCTTCTGTACTTCCATTTTCTGTGCGATCAAGAATGTAACCTACGCTCAGGGTTGAGAGAATTTTGTTTTTTCTTACATCCGACAATCCACTCGAACCAAATCCTGATACGATTGCGGCGTCAGATCGAGTTGAGTTGGTAAATGTTTTCAGAAGTGTACCATTCACGTATGAGTAAATAAATTCTCCATACCATTTGGGATACAGCGGATCATATCCTTCGGGAGAAAATCCTTTAAATTGTGTAGCAAGATTTGCAGGGATAGCCGCTGTTCCATAGCCCCAGTACCGAGCATCATCGTGTGTTTTGATAAATGTGGTTATTTCATGTTCTGGAAACATGAGGGCAGGAGAAACAAAAGGGTTAAACCGTTGAAAAAATACAAAAAGATCTGCGATATGTACAACAAGAAGTAATACGACTGCGAATTTTAGTAATTTTGGCTTTGTGATAGCTACCCAAAATAATACAAGGGTGCAACAAGCAATGATGCTGCCATACAATACCGCGCGTGTGATAACTGCAGCATGTGGTTGTAGCGCTGGAATTCTTGATGATAGAAAAAAGATTGTAAGAATACCTATGACTTGGAGCGTGCGTTTCGTGAGTTTTTTGATTGAATGTTTTTCTACTATCCAGTAGTCTAGTCCAAACCCGCACAATACTGACATGCAAAATGCAAGTAAATATGCCATCAGCGTAGGGCTACTGGAGGAAATAATTGGTAACGGGAGTTTATAAAATAGATATGAGATGGGATTTGCGCTCATAAGAAGGACGATAATTATTGTGCTGATAAAAAACCATCGAACTGTAGTGTCGAATCGACGAAAAATAGCAGGGAGAAAAAATAGCGGTACGATTCCAATGGTTGTGACTTTGCCTAAAAACGTATCCTGTAGCCAGTATGTTCTCGTGGCAGGATTTCCAAAAAAATTTGGAAATATCATAGATATGAATTGCCATGGTTGAATAAGTATACCGGTGAAAAATTGGCGAAAATCATGAGGGCTTCTTGCAGATAATTTTATAAGCTCTATCCCTGGAATGAGCTGTATAGATGCTATCCCGATACCCAGTAGCGACATGGCAAATAGCCAGATTTTCATAGGCCAGTTTTTACCACGTGCGAGGATATAGCAGAGGGAAAAAATAAACATATAACCATAAATTTGTGGATGACCAGCTAATAGTGCGAATGTGTGCCCGAGCGCTAGTATGACCAACCAGTTTCTCTTGAGTTGATTGCGAGACTTTTCGATAGCAAGGAGGATTAAGGGTAGCCAAAGTATGACGTGCCCGACCGTGTTGTATTCCAACCAAACAGTCGTAAATCCACTGAAGCCATATGAAATAGAAGCAAGCATACTTCCGAGTATCCCAATGCCGATAGATCGTGCAAAAAAATAGGTAAAAATGGTAGCCAAAAGTGGTTGAAGAGCTACAAGGACCGACCAGCCAGATATCTGAGATGTAAATGCGTAGATAATGTTAAGCGGGTATAGCGCTGCAGACTGAAAGTTTGCAAGTAGTGGCGTGCCAGAGAAGTTATATGGATTCCATAGGGGTAGTTTGCCAGACTTAAGCGAGTCGAGTGCGAGTGTTTTCCATGGATAAATTTGTCGTACAGTATCTGGGTATTGAGCTTTGTGGGGAATTGTAGCTGGTGCAAATCCAAGATACGGAGTGGATCGCCATGGTTGATACTCGTTTACCAAGACGTCTGCTGGAAATGGCACAAGTCCATGGATAATTGTCTTATAAAAAAATATGCCCGTTACGCATAGGAGTATTCCAACAATGACTAAAATCTCTTTGGGTTTTGTCATTTTTTGTATTTTATGCGCAGGGCAGCATGCCATAACAGCGCCGAGATGATACTAAATATGCTTATGTATTGAGCAATCTGGCGTACTGGTGAGTCACCAAATTCAACGCGAATTTTATGTGTGCCTTCGGGCACAGAAAATGTGATTAATCCACGCCAGTTTTGATCTTGGAATTCTATGGGAGTCTTTTTGTCATCGACAAACGCTCGCCAACCTGGGAAAAATTGCGTATTATCGACAATTCTAACAGGAGAGTTGGCTATGACGGTAAATGAATGGCGAGTTCCAAGTTTTATTGGATTTTGAATTTTTGCATTTCCTTCGATAACCTCGAATGGATGCGCTGGGTATTTCCCCCTCATACCAGCAGACCAAATGCTATCTATTTCTCCGAAATAGGTGGTGTTTAATTCATAGTTCCATAGTGATGATTCTTTGACTTGATCAAAACCAAGTGGTGGTACCCAGTATACAACCGTTGAAAGTATGCTGATGGATAGGATCGCGATGATAAACTTCATGGAGGTGTTTTTTTGCACGAGGACTGCAGCACCTAGAATGGCAAATGCAAATACGGTGACGTTGAGAAATCTCCATGGAAATTGATATGCACGGAGGATTGAGATATGACTCCACAGATAGGTCGAGACAGGCTGCATGATAAATAATGCAGTGAACAACGCGATGAGGCAAAATGCAATGAGTTTCTTAGCGTTGTTTTGTACTTTTTTAAATAATAACTGCCAAAAAGTTACGATAAGAGCTATGACCGGTATGATACCGAAATTTACGGCAATCCCTCCTATTTGAAGTTTATCGGTATTGGTCAAATTTGGAACAAAAAACATCCAAAGTGGAGCAAAGTGCGACATATACATATCTTTCATGAAGAAATCTCCATAGGTAAATTTGCGTTCCATCATGATTGGAAGCCAGAAAAAAGTAGTAAATAGCACGCCAAGTCCTAACCCTGACCATGCGTACATTCTTTTGATGTGTGAAGGCGCCAGTATCAGAACAAATAACACAGATACGGCAAATAGCATGAGTCCTATGGTGCTATGAGAGAGGATCATGAGTGTAGTGGCTATCGCAATAGGGACAATCCAGCGAGTATTTTCTTTGCTCTGAAACAAGCGGGTGATATAAAAAAGTATGAGTGGTAAAAATGTTAGGGCAAGTCCTTCTCCTGTGTCTCCACGAACGTTTAAATCGATTAGATGAAAAGGAGCAAATTGATACAGAATTGTGGCTACATACGCTTTACGTATATCACCAAAGAACGCACGCGCAAATGCGAACATGAAAATACCAGAAAACACAAAACTTCCTATGAGAATAAGCTTAAATGAGACTACTAACCCCATACCTAATGCCATAAGTGGGACTGCTAATAAGTATGGAAGATGGTAGTAGAAACTAAACAACGGAGTACCATAGCCATAGTCAAAGCCAGAAGCCCAACGGGGCAATATTTGACCTTCCATGAACGCTTTATAGTACGCTGGCATACGCGCTAGATGCATGGGTCCGTCATGAGAGTGAAGCATCTGTGGATTTGCAATAATGCTGACAAAAGGTAGCAGAGAAATTGCAATGATAAGGAGATAATGTTTTAATGATTTCATGCGAAAGCTACGACCTGATCCCATTATAGCAAAAGATAAACCTGCGTCGAGAGATGTATGGTTTATCGGAATTTTATTACTTGGGAGTATCTTGCGATTATTTCATGTATCGCGCTTGACTGAGTTTTTGGGAGACCAAGGTCGTACAAGCATGATTCTACAAAATTGGTTACAAGGTGGATCTATGCCGCTTGTAGGTCCCACGACATTGACGGGGCAATATCTAGGGCCTGTATTTTATTTTCTTCTTGCTCCATTTTATGCACTCGGTGGTTTTGCCCCGTTGGGTGCAGTCATGGGCATGGTTATTTTTGGGATTGCCTCGATATATCTATTATATGTTGTGGTAAAGCTGGTATATGGCGTTGTCCCAGCACGAATTCTCGCGCTTCTTCTTGCGGTTTCTCCAGCGATAGCACGAGCAGATAGGATAATTTGGGAGCCAAATTTGGTACCATTTTTTGGGTTATTATTTGCATATTTTGCCGTACGTCAACATGAGCGTATAAATTTTTGGGATAACGTAGGGTTAGGGGCGAGTGTGGGTATATTAATTCAGTTGCACTATCCTAATTTGTTTTTCTTGGGGCTTTCAGGACTCTTGTTTGTAGGCCATTCGATACGAGTGCGTGATTGGGGGACAGTGGTGAAAGCGACATTTGGATGGATCGCAGGATTTGTTGTAGTACTGACTCCATTTCTTATGTATGAATTCGCTCACAACTTTATAGATATTACACAAATATTGAGCATAATTCACACAGGAAGTGTAGGTTTGGGAAAGCGTCAGGCGTTGATATATGCCGTGGACTACGGTGGGAGAGTTTTGGGATTAATTATTCCGTATTTGAATACGGGTTGGGTGATCACGCTTATGGCTTCATGGGTCATATTTTTGATAATACAATTTACAGCGTGGAATATTTTTTGGACGTGTTGGTTTGGTATAGGTCTTCTTATCATCGCCCGTTATAACGGCGTGGTATATGATCACTATCTGTTATTTTTGTTGCCTCCTGTGTTGTTGGCTATAGCTGCAGTGATTAAGTGGGTGCAAGATAAATCTTCGATTTTTGGTTGGATCTGTGTGCTTTTTGTGCTTGTGATTTCTGTTGTACAAATAAGTAAAACCGATATCTTATCGCTGGCTAACAATGATTTAGCCCGTACGCGTCAGTTAACTGACGCGGTCGTGGAAGATGCTCGGGGCGGATCGTTTTCATTCACTCTGGTTGCTAGTCGATCATTTTCAGATTTACATTATCGATATTACTTTTTAAGACGTGGGATTACTGTAAAACAAGTGTTGAGTGATACATATAAAAAGTTTTATGTTGTTTGTGATAGTTTAGTCTGTCCCACAGCGGCTGAGCTTGTTTTACAGCCATTACAAATTTTATGCTTTGAACCACATTGTGAGGGTGAGTATCCTAAGGTCGACTTAGTGAGCGACTTTTCATTTGAAAAAACTATCCGAGTACCGATATATACAGGGCAATCTGGCGTAGTGTATGTATTTTCTCTTCGATAGGCATCAGACTTGCGTGCCGCTTGGTTTCAAAACCCCATATTGTGTACAATGAAGTTGAACTTATGATGTCACCTACACTCGACGCATTGCTTCTATACGCACTTTCCATTCCCATCGTAATGCAATATCGGCTACTACCTATAGATGGCACGCCATATTGGTTGTTTGGAATATTATTTATCGTGCTTACCACTAATGTGGTTATTT
>JAGORV010000065.1 GCA_018062625.1 Candidatus Woesebacteria bacterium | reverse complement strand
CCAATGTTCTGCGTGTCCTGTGCGGAACAGCTCATCTAAATGGCCGGCTATAGTAGACCCTACGCCTGACACTTCTCCCAATTTTTTATCTTCCCAATAGGCTTTCAACTCACTCGTAAGATGCTCTACGCTATCTGCTGCTCGCTCGTAGGCGATAATACGAAATCGATTTTCATTCAAAATTTGGTATGCCGCGGCAACTTTTCGAAGTAATTGTGCTATTTCTAGGTTTGTCATACGTTGAATTTATACTTACTCATGCTAACACACCATTGTTATGAGCTCAATTTTCTATTATAATCATTTGGTATTTGTTCTCGTGATTTTGGGATCGTAGCTCAGCCTGGTTAGAGCGCCTCCCTGTCAAGGAGGAGGTCGAGGGTTCGAGTCCCTTCGGTCCCGCACTAGAATTTCTTTTTTTTGATTTGATCAAAATTAGAAATTCTTGTGTCCACCAGCAATCGCTCCATGAGCCGTCTACGAATAGTAGTGAAAAGGCGAATGGCAAGATGCGGTGGACTATACTACTATTCACCTGCCCCACTATCACTGCCTAGAACGGAGGAAACAAGAAAATGATTGAAGACGTAAAAAAACAACTCAGAAATCCAGATTCTCTCGTGTCATTATTTTTAGGCGTTGCGGTTGTTGTGGTCACTGGCGTTCTCATCTTTAACTACGTTCGAGAAAAGAAAGCAGAAACCGCCAAATCTGAAACCAAAAAAGTAGAACAGAAAAGTGAGACAAACATGTCTCTACCGGCTACCTATACCGTCGTTGCAGGAGATTCCTTATGGACTGTTGCACAAAAATATTTTGGGAGCGGGTATAACTGGGTAGATATCGCAACCGCAAATACACTCGTAGATGCAAACCTTATAGAGGTCGGGCAAAAACTCACTGTTCCTAATGTACCAAAACGACCAGAAGGACAAACATTGTCCAACAGTGTCGAAGTGAAAATGCCAGCAGATGGCAAATACACAGTAAAGAACGGCGAGACATTGTGGACCATATCAGCAGATGTATACGGCACAGGATTCCGTTGGGAAGAAATAGCGAAGAAAAATAATTTGTCAGACCCCAACACTATCCATGTAGGTAACGTATTGCAGTTGCCATAAGAGTGGAATTATGCACATTGGTTGACACCATAAACTCATGCTACTATGAGGTGTGGTTCTTTTGCGGGATTAGTACAGTGGTAGTATGCATCCTTCCCAAGGATGAGAAGAGGGTTCGATTCCCTTATCCCGCTCCAAATGGATACCTTCTAAATCTAGTGATTAAAATCGTGATGCAATGAGGCCAAATATCACGAAAAATATAAATCGAATCACGATCACGCGCCTTAAATCATTGCTAATCCAACCAACCCAAGGTAACGCTATACTCGGCGTATCACCCCACCAATTATCAAAGACTAATTTACCAAAAATTACATCCCATTGTATAAACATTAATACTGCCAAATAGACGTATACGTATTGTATTCCACCAATTACATACGAAATAATTATTGGGATAATCACCGGCAATATGATCAAAAGTATGAGCCCTATATATTGCCATTCCGAACGAGAAAATATTTCTTGTTTCACCCGTGAATGATACGGCAATGCTCGATTATTCCGAAATACTAGACGATTAAACAAACCGTCCACAAGAGCCAAACATGTAACATACAATGTAGATATCGTAATAAAAATCATCATACTATCATTATATCAATTGAGATCGGCGCTCACTTGCTAGACGGTACAATCTGCATTACAGTAGGTATATATGAATGAAGCATATTCATGGTACGCACTTTTGATCAAACCCTCTTGGGCCCCTCCAAACTGGCTTTTTGGACCCGTTTGGACGATTTTATATATCATTATCGCCATATCATTCGGCTATGTTTTCTATCGCATCTCCAAAGGAAAAATTCCAAAATATGTTGCAGTTCCATTCATACTTAATCTTCTCTTCAACTTTGCTTTCTCACCAATTCAATTTACTCTACGAAACAATCTCTGGGCCTGTGCAGATATACTTTTAGTTCTCATGACCCAAGTGTGGGCAGCCAACGCAATATGGAAATATGACAAACGAATTGTGTATGCCAACATCCCCTATGGAATTTGGGTAACGTTTGCTACGATATTACAAATAAACATAACGCTTCTAAATCTCTAATTATGTTTTTAAAACTTTACGCAATTGCCCTACCAGTATTTTTTGCCATAGATATGCTTTGGTTAGGACTCGTCGCCAAAAACTTCTACCAACAGCAGATCGGGTATCTCATGACTCCGAACGTAAACTGGATAGCTGCCATACTTTTCTATCTGCTGTTTATCGTAGGGTTAGTCCTTTTTGTCATCGCACCTGCGCTTGAACTAAATTCATGGAATCATGCAGTATTATACGGAGCGCTTTTTGGACTCATTTCGTACGCCACCTATGACCTGACAAATCTTGCTACCATAAAGAATTGGCCACTTTTGGTAACGGTCATCGACCTAATTTGGGGAGCTACACTTGCTTCTTCTGTCTCTACGATAAGCTTTTTTATAGCTAAACGACTTGGATTATGAATCCATACTTCCTTCTTTCGATTGTTTTATTCATATACATGTGTTTGTGGTTTTGCGTTTCGGTCGTTAAACAACGCAATGATGTGGCAGATATCGCATGGGGAATTGGATTCCCAATGCTTTGCTGGACAGCGTTTCTGTTTGGTGAACAGTCATTCCGAGCCATCATCATAAATACTGCCATATCACTTTGGGGAATACGACTAGCTAGACATATCTATCTGCGCAATAAGGATAAACCTGAGGATTCACGATATGCTACTTGGCGCAAAGAATGGAAACATGTCTATCTTCGAAGTTTTTTTCAGATATTCATGCTCCAAGGAGTATTTCTATACCTTATTGTGCTTCCAGCTTTATATATAATCTTCACCCTTGCTTACACAACTCAGCTTCTAGACGTAATCGGCCTCATCGG
>JAGORV010000064.1 GCA_018062625.1 Candidatus Woesebacteria bacterium | reverse complement strand
AATGTATCAATTCTTCTTGGTTTTGTGAGACTATAGTAAAGCCTCCAAAACTCGCATTTATATTTGGAGGTAATACTTCGATGTCGATGCGTCTACACTCGTTGATAATCGTTGCTATTTTATCTGTATCGCCACTTTCTGCTGTGAGAATAGCGGTCATGTATGGGACTGGGAAATGGGCTTTCATGTATGCTGTTTGATACGCAACTCGACCATATGATGCGGAGTGAGCTTTGTTGAAACCATATGCTGCAAACGGTTCTATCCATTTCCAAATTTCTGTTGATTTCTTTTCACTCCACCCACTAGTAGACATACAACCTTTAATAAATTTTTCTCGTTGGGCTTCCATTTCCTCTGGAATTTTTTTTCCAACGGCTTTTCGAAATTTGTCTACTTCTCCCCAAGTATATCCTGCGAGGTCGTGCGCCATAATCAAGAGATCGTCTTGGTATACCAAAACACCGTATGAATTTTTCAAAATTGGTTCTAGTGCTTCATCTAGGTACTCTATGAGTGAGGGGTTGTGTTTTCTTGCTATATAATCAGGAATAAATTGCATCGGACCTGGACGATATAGTGCCACCATTGCGTTGATGTCGTGGATTGTTGATGGACGAAGTTCTTTGAGCCACTTTGTCATTCCAGAACCGTTGAGCTGAAACAATCCTTCTGTATCGCCACGAGCAAGTAACTCAAAAGTTATTGAGTCTTCTACGTCGATTGTATCGAGATCTATTTCTATATTAAAAATCTTTTGAACAAGTTTTATTGCGTCTGCAAGAATAGATAAATTGCGTATTCCCAGAAAATCGAATTTAGGTAGACCTGCGTCCTCAATACTGTACATGTCGTACTGTGTAATCATTTTTCCGCCTTTTGGATCAAACTGTACAGGAGTGAATTCCCACAATGGCTTTGGTGAGATGACAACACCGGCAGCGTGTACACTTATGTGTCGTGCACAGCCTTCCATCCGTTGTGCCGTGTCTATGATTTTTTTTGTGTCACGTTCTTTGTCATATGCTGTTTGAAGTTCTGGTGTTATCTCCATCGCATGTTTGATGGTCATAGGAAAACCCTGGCTACCCATAGGTATCATTTTTGATATTCTGTCTCCTGTTGAATAGGGATATCCTAGTGCACGAGCTACATCACGTACACTTCCTCGTGCCATCATAGTGCCAAATGTTCCTATTTGCACAACTCGGTCACTGCCATATTTCTGTTTCGCGTATTCGATCATCTCATCACGCCGGTTGTCAGCAAAGTCCATGTCGATATCCGGCGCAGAGGGTCGTTCGGGATTTAAAAAGCGTTCAAAGGGAAGTTTGTATAAGAGAGGATCGACTGCAGTAATCCCGAGCAAATATGTGGTAAGTGATCCAGCAACCGAACCTCGAATGTTGGATAATATTCCATTAGTTCGTGCGTATTGTATAAGGTCTGCAACAACAAGAAAATACGATGCGTATCCCTTCATCTGTATAATTCCTAACTCATAGTCTAGTCTGTCTTGTGCCGTGTCTGTAATAGTCATAACGCGAGTTTTGAATCCTTCCATGGTAATACGTCGGAGCATTTCATCTGCACTTTCATTTTCTATAACGTATTCGGGAAAGTAAAGAGTTCCAAGTGTAATTTCTAAATTAATAAGGTCTGCAACAACTGAGGTGTTTTTATATGCATCTGGTATGTCTTTAAATATTTCATAGGCATCTTCACTACTGATAAATGAATAGTTGCCATTTTTCATACTCATTTTTTTTGTATAAATATCAGCTCCCGTATTAATAGCAACGAGTGTGTCGTGTGCATCAACATCGTCTATATGTAAATAGTGAGAGTCCCATGTCGCAACGAGGGGAAGGTCTAATTCTTGTGCAATAGAAATGATCGTTGGTATCAATGGCATATACCAATCAACATCATCATGTTTCATTACTTCAACAAATACGTTACCCTCGCCAAAGCATGTTTCATAAAAATGAAGTAGTTGTTTTGCCTCATCGATGTGATTGTTTTTAACCAAGGTTACAAATTCACTGCCGGGACATCCAGACAAACAAAGTATACCCTCGCCATGTTTTGCAAGCAGTTCTTTGTCCATTCGTGGTTTGTAGTAAAAACCTTCTATGTTGGCAATAGAAACCAGATACATAAGGTTCTTGTATCCAACTTCGTTTTTGGCAAGAAGTGTGAGATGGAAACGTCGACCATCTTGCTCAGGGTCTTTATCGTGACGAGAACGTGCTGCGATATATGCCTCTACTCCCACTATCGGTTTTATACCAACCTTCTTGCATTCTTTGAAAAATTCAATTGCTCCATACATGGCCCCGTGATCAGTGAGTGCAAGGGCTGTCATACCGTGCTCCTTTGCTGCTTTTACCAAATCCGGTATTTTAGTCATTCCATCTAATAGGGAATAATGGCTATGAGTATGTAGGTGCACAAATGGTTTAATTATTTCTGACATATAGTGCTATTATAACAGGCTTGAAGTATTTAGTCTTTTATAAATTTTTGGTATTAATACTCTCTGATGTATAATTATTAAATGCTTGATTCTTATGTTGTTGGTGTTGATGAAGTAGGGCGAGGTCCTATTGCTGGACCTGTTTGCGTAGCATCCTTCATACTTTTTGATTACTCTTTGATAGATTCAAAACCAGCTCCGCTTAGAGATTCAAAAAAACTTTCTCAACAAAAACGCAATGTATGGTACTCGTATCTTTTGCAAGCAGAAAAGGATGGTCGCTGTGCATTTTCGCATGCATTTGTATCAGCTTCTGAAATAGACAAGATTGGAATTGTTCCGTCTATAGATTTCGCAATTTCTGAATGCTTAAGCTTATTAAAAAATACAGTTATAACTTCAAACAATAATAAAGATGAAATTTTTGAAAACAAAACACGAGTTTTACTCGATGGTGGACTTCATGCTCCTGAACAATATCTGAAACAGACTACTATTATCAAAGGCGATGAAAAAGAAGTTACAAT
>JAGORV010000022.1 GCA_018062625.1 Candidatus Woesebacteria bacterium | reverse complement strand
TTTCAAAACTCCCTCCCACCTACCGCAAAGTTATGCGCATGAGATATGTGCAAGACTTGTCACTGCAAGAGATATCTCTTATTACAGGGCAATCTAAAAATACCGTTGCGGTTCAAATACATCGAGGGACAGAAAAAATGAAAGAACTGTACGGAATTAAATAAATTATAAATATAGAGAAATAAAAAAATATGCTCTGGACACTTATACTCGTCTTAATAATTCTTTGGATCCTTGGATTTAATTTCAAAGTTGGTGGTGGATTAATCCATACACTCCTCGTTATTGCACTGATTTTAGTTATTATTCGACTTCTCACATAGAAAGCAGAATGCACCTAATGGTGCAACTCATGTCTTATACTGTCTGTATTTGAAACAGTTTGTAATAAAATACACACACTCCTTAAAAAACTCCATCAAGAAACTTTGGAGTGTAGTGAGCGGTAAACGAAATAGAAAAAAGATTCTATGGGGTATAGCACTGGGACTATGTCTCATTTTAATTTTTCTGTACATAAGCGCACAGCATCTCATTGCAAATTATAAAAATCTTGAATCAGTAAGGATAGAGGATAGAAATGGTGTTACCCTCACCCTCCTACCAAATGCAAAGGGAGCGTACGTGCACTATTCAAATTCTATTCCTCCAAAAGTAAAGGAACTCCTAATTAAAAAAGAAGATCGTTTTTTTTACTTCCATCCAGGCATTAATCCATTCAGTACCGCGAGAGCCCTATTCAAATACTCACTAGGAAACCACATCGGCGGGGCAAGCACCATCACCCAACAACTTGTCAAAAACATACTAGGGAATGAACAAGATCGTTCGATGACGAACAAAGCAATTGAAATGTTTTGTGCCGTCAGTTTAGAGCTGTTCAGTTCAAAAGAAGACATCCTTACTATGTATGCAAATACAGTGTATATGGGCAACCAAATACAAGGACTCTACGGGGCAAGTGAACTATATTTTGGCAAAAAACTTGAAGATCTTGACGATACAAAAATCACAATGCTCTTGGCTACTCTCTCGAGTCCGAGCACGGAAAATCCCTGGAAAAGCGAGAATGCAACCGCTTCTCGAAACCTTGCAAGACGAATAGGTGTGGTATTTGACCCATCTTTAGCAACCATAACTCAAAAACATACGTACGCACCACCAAAAAACTTTGAATTAGCATCAATGCAAAAAATCTGCACTGCTACATGCAAAACAACCCTTGATGCGGATCTCACTAATCGTTTGCGAAAAGTTCTCAATAAGCATGTAGAGCAGGGCTGGGACGCAGGAGCTAGGAGTGGTGCAATTGTGGTATTGAAACTTCCTGAAAATGAATTGCTTGCAATAATTGGCACACCAAATCCTGAAAGTTACGAGTCTGGACAACAAATAAATATGGCAATCCAACCTCGACCCATTGGATCGACAGCCAAACCATTCATTTATCTTGAAGGTTTTAAAAAAGGGTTACGCCCCTACTCACTTGTTAATGATCGCGAGTACAAATTTCCAATAGGAAGTGGTTTTCCACTCTACCCAAAAAACTACGATGGTGCATATCGAGGGTGGATAACACTTCACTCGGCACTTTCAAATAGTTTAAACGTGCCTACAGTACAAACACTAAAATTTGTAGGACTAAATAACTTTTATGACTTCCTCGAGCACTCACTAGGATTTATTCCGCTGCAAGATCTCGATACCTACCAATATGGAATTGCCCTTGGAGCACTTGAAATGGACCCCCTCACCCTTGCGCATTTTCTTAGTATATTCCCAAAAAATGGAGTATTGAAACCAGTTCAACTCTTTATAAGTGGAACCACCACACCAATGATAGCGACGCCAATGTCGAAGGCGACTGGAGAAAAAAAGATTGCAGATCCAGCACTCACCGCACTAGTGTCAAAGGTGTTACATGATCGCCTTTCAGGGGTACAACAATTCGGACTTGCTAGTAGTTTGAATCTATCACAATCAAATTATGCTGTAAAAACCGGCACATCTCAGGACTACCATGACAGTTGGACTGTTGGTTATACACCCGACTTTCTTGTCGTTGTATGGTTTGGGAACCCAGACAATACCCCACTCAAACACATAACTGGCCAGTCAGGGGCTGGTGGGATATGGCATGACGCAATGGAACTCTTAATGAATTCTGCCTACAATAAAAAGACTCCTCTTAATTTCTCCGGAGTAGAAGATTTCCTAATACAAGGCAGTATCGATTTTGGTATTTCAGGAGACAAAGTAGCAGAGCATCGTAATCTACTTCCAGATGAAACACTCATTCTTTCTCCTCAAAATGATGACACGTACCTCAAAGAAGCAAGAACCTCTATTCCACTTATATCGAGGGAAAATGTTTCATGGTACGTAAACGATGAGTTTTTAGGTATGGGCACAAAGATATCTTTCTTCCCATCTGAGGCGCGCTCCTACACCATCAAAGCGGTGAGCGAGAGAGGAAACAGCGCATACATTATTGTGCAAGTAATTGAGCGTTAACCTCCTACGAGTATTGAGGCTATTCTTCAACGACAAACAACGACCCTGATGTTCTACCAAAATTTTCAGGGAAATACATCTCGCTTGCCACTGCAGGTAGATGACTAAATTTTCCTGGTGTTGTCGCCCGCAAGTAATACTCATACCTATAGGTGCCGGGTCGGAGACTTTCTGCAAACAAGAATAACCTATCATCGCGAAGCTCTTTGAAATCAGGGTAGAATTTTTGATAAATAACTACTGGGGTTTCAGTATCATCAAAATCAAGGGAACTACTATTTGAAAATCCAAAAAATGCAAGAATATCGCGTACCACACTGCTGAACATATTCTTAAGTGAAAATGTGCCTGCCCCTGCACTTACCGATGCGAGATTTGATGTTTCTTCAGTAGGTACGAAACCAACAGCATCAGTCTCCGTACTCTGATCTTCAGTCGCTAGCTCAAAATTGACCAACTCAAATCCAGCAGGTATATAATCTTCGACTGCAAATAAGTGTCTTTCTTTTGGTGAAATTATAGTGAGCACGCCCCGAACGACATCTCCCACCTTGGCGTCTTGGAGTGGGTGTATATTCTTTGAATCATTGAGACTATAAAAATCGCGAGTGATTGCAATACCCTCATCTCGAGGAGCGATTTGCTGAACAGGTAAATAATATTTAAAACTAAGATCATAATAGAATTTGTTTGGCAGATTGTTATTGTTTGTCTTAGTGAATGCGAGAACATGAGTCTTATTTGGCTCAATTTTTAGAATCGGTAGAAATGTTTGAATTGTTGAAAGAATGTTTTCTTTCGTGAAAGTAGTTGATGATACCACCTCACTGTCTAGCATTGTGGTAAGTGTAAAGCTTGATTCAGTCTCACGATTTTTCCTCAAATAATCAGAGAGCGCATCAAGTGCAACCACAGAAGTATTTGTCGAACCCCACGAACCGTCCTTTGAGCGACTCGCAAGAAGCCATCTAATAATATTATCCATCTCTGCATACTCACGACCATCTGCTATCAGTGCTTTCAAAAAGAGGGCGGTGTTTTTCTCGGGCGTTTCATAATACGCCCAACCAAGATTCTTCTGATTGGTTTTCACATATGCTCCTCTCGAATCAATGTCTACTCTATTTATGAGAGTCGCAAAGACCTTTTCTTTGAATGCCTCTGATGCCCCACTTTGGGTCGTAAGAATAGCTAAATACCCGAGTGTATTACTACTCACATCGTCACTGAGGTATTTTGTCGTTGCGAGACCAGCTATATCGCCCATGAGCGAATAGCTAGCAGAAACACCCGAATCAACTCGAGACAACGTATACGCCAAAAGTATGAGCGTATCGGTGTCTTTATGAGTTTTAAAATATGAAATATTTCCTTGGAGATACTGCACTGCCTCATTCATTACATTTTGCCTAACAGGATATCCTGCCTTCTTTAGGTCGGCTAATGTGTTCAAAACTTGCATCGTCAAATACGGATCGGGTTTAAGTCCCTTGTAATAAGAGAATCCTCCACCAATAGTTTGGTTATCGTATATTTGATTAAGACCGATAGTAACTGCCTGATCAGAGGTATATTCAGTACCATTGAAGATAACTTTCGGGAAAGAAAATTGCGACCCGACATTTGGAATAGCGAGAGCAACCTTTGTTATTGCAATTGCCGAGAGTTTGCTGGCAAGCTGTTCGGAACATCCATACGGATACTCGAAAAGATACGCCAATGCGTCAGAAAGATATACAGCAAGTGTGGCACTGGTTTTAATGGTGAGCCCCCCTCTGTCTTTGAGTACAGTGTCTGGAAGATAGAGATACTCTTCCCTATGTGAATCCTTTGTAGAACCAGCCGATGCCGTTGACTCATACGTCATATTCCTCGTAATAGGAATTGATCGTTCAACTGTATCGTTATAATTTTTATTTTTTGCAGAAAGTGTAAAGGTGTGCGCGCCATCTACCATACCGAGAGGAGCTTTTACTTTGAAATATACAACAGCACTGTCTCCTGCCTTAACCGATTTCTCTGTGCGAGAGCTTCCTTCAATACTGAGTGTTTTACTTTCAAAAGTTACCGTAAGCGATTGAGGCTTTTCCGTTTGATTAAAAATCTTTGCACCGATCATAAACTCATCTCCGGGAACTATAAATCGTGGGGCACTCGGAACTGCCATTACCTCTTTTTGGGCCACTATCTCTTGATATCGAACACCAAGTTTAGTGTCTTTAGTGATACCTAACGATTCGATTTGCCATCTCGTCAGATTGTCTGGAAGAGTGAAGGATACTTGTCCTACGCCCTGCTCATTGGTTTCCACGTTCGCTTGCCAAAATGCAGTGTCCTTAAATTCACCGCGTTTACGCGCTGCTAAATCGGCCGGGTTTCCGCCGTCTCCACCCTTTGTTCCTGTAGGAATTGGAGTTTCCTTAAGTAAGTTCTTTATATTTGTTTCTGAGGTAACCGTGAGAGGAAATCCATCATAAAAGAAGACGAGTGGATCCTTTTTGGGATTGCCTTTGAGAGCGAGAACACTCACGTCCGCAACCGCTATTGATACGTCAGCAGGCACCTTGCGACCCAGTGCATCGCTTGTAGTTATAGTGAGATTTACTTTCTCGCCTGGCAAATATGAAGCTTTATTAGCTCGTATATCAATAGTAAGTTCCTTCTGTTTTCTATCTACAGTGAACTGAACTTGTCCAAATTTCACTTCAGGTCCTGGAGACAAAAGCATGACCGAAGCAAAAACATTAGGGGAGTATTCTTCAATGATTGGGAACTGGTATCGATAAATGCTCTGTGTAATATCAACGACTTCGTAAGAGAAGATGCGTCCGCGCTGAATAGACACCAGTGCCTTTGCGTGTGGGTATGGATTTTGAATGATGAATGTAGCCATGTCACCCACCTTTAAATCCGTTTTTTCGGCGGTCAGATTTAGTGTTGCATTATTAGTAGGCTGCACATCAACAGTTCCCTTACCATATACATACACTTGCGTGGTGCTTCGTATCTCGTTTTGATGTCCGTCTTTTCCTACAACATCTATCTGATAATCTCCTGGATCTTTCAAAGTGATTTGCTCCGAATAGTCTCCAAAAAAGTTTGTTGAGATTTTTTTAGTAAGTACTGTCGATAATGTACGTTCAGGACGATTATAAAATCCCCCATCCACCTCCTGCCGTTTGTTGGACTGCCAACCTACTTTATTCACCGTAATGGTGATACCTGACTTGGAGGTCGACTTACCGGAGAGATCGACAGTTTTGACTCGAAGCTTAAAGGCCTCGGTAGTTCCAACAAACGAAGGGTCTGCCTTAACACCCGCATAGTAATCTCCACGATGCACAATAAATGATTTCTGAAAACTCACTGATTTTCCTTGCTTATCTTTTACCGTTCCGTGAAATACAAATATCTTACTCTGATTACCTTCTTCTCCGTTATAGAGTGCATCAAAATCGAGTGGTAGCTCTACATGCGTAGTACCTTTGGCATCTAATGTTGCCTTTCCGCTTTTTAGGTAGGTGTCTCCATAACCACAGTCATAGCAGTCATACCAATCGCTTCCAAAATTAAAATATTCATCTTTGTAACGATCAAAATAAAAGTTTTGAGAAGTAACGGTGTAGTCGAGTGTTCCACCATCAAGAGGGACTCCAAAATAGTATTTCCCTGACACTGAAACAGTAGCAGTATCTCCTGCTATATATTCATCTTTGTTGGTCTTCCCCTCGGCTTCAAATGCCGACCCTACATACTCCTGTACATCAAAATAGGTTTGATTATTACGCGCTGAGACGATGTAAATACCTAGCGGAGCGCTCACAGGGAGCGTTACACTCGTCGAAAATGTGCCATATGCAGTTACCGGTACACGCTGTGTTAGCACAGCATTTCCTTTACTATCGGAAACTGTTATCTCGATGTCATTATCTCGGAAGATTTTAAATGCTCCATCAAAATTTACCCGATAGAGACCTTTCAAAAATACCTGCTGACCAGGACGATATATAGGCCTGTCAGAATATAAGTAAACTTTCTCGTCTTGGAACGCACTTTGCCAACCTTGACTCAAAGTATCTGCCCATCCTGACACAATAGCACTGTCATCGCCGGAAGTAATTGTAGCTCCAACGATATCAGCAATGAGTGGGAACTCAGCAAATCCGTTAGTATTTGTTGTACCTGAGCGTGCAAGTACTGGTGGTACACCCTCTTTATTCCTGTCGCCTGCCTGATAGACAGAAATATTTGCGCTAGTAACAGGTGCGAGCGAATGAATACTGCTGAGCCAGTACACTGACCCGCGTGTGTCGCTTGCGGTCAAATTCGGAACATCAGGAAGATAGTCATACGATGACCACTTCACTCGATTAGCAGCCACTGCTATGTTTGTGACGCTCAGATATGTTCGAGCAAAGAGCTGATTACCTTTTTCATCTTGATATTGCGGATGACTAAATGAAAGAATGTACTGCCCTCGAGTGTCCGCAAGGTAATCTTTAATATCAAACTGGAAGTATTGATTCACCCACTGATCATTTTTCAGTGTAATCTTTTTTGTCACTGACGAAACACACGGGAGAGAACTATTTAACTCTTTGCTTACATCGCTTGGCTGTGTTGACAAGTATCGAACCATCGAGCCTGGGGAAACTTTACAGATGAATGCATCGACGTAATCAAAGTTTTCAGTCGCATACACAAGCTTTGTATGATCTGGAGTTGTGACATTATAAATCTTCTGAAGGTTTTGGAATCGTAGATAGAATTTTGGTGCCTGTTCAGTTTTAAGAGATAGTTTTGTGCTCACCTTTTGAGCAAATACATCTTCAACTGAAGCGTCGACTGTATATAACTGTAGAGGAAGTAGTCCGTAGCGAATTCTATTTACAAAGTCGCCCACTGCACATGGCTTGGGATTACTGTATTTATTATCATCTTGGAGGTACGGATTATTCCAGCGCCCGAATACTATGTATTTATTTGCACGGAAATTTTGATAGAAACTCTTCGCTTCTTGTGGCTTTAATGGGACATTCGTACACAAAACGAGATCGCTGATACTTGCCCCATTCGTGCCATTAGCAGGAGTGCTCTTGGTAATTTTAAGTTCTGGATACACAACGAGGGTACTTGAAAAAGAATCTTTATTTACCTGATAACCAGAAGCATTAACTAATCGCTCAAACGTAACTAGTATCTGCTCTCCCCTTCCATACACGCCTGAATCAAACGAGACAATAAGCTCTGACTTATCATCAACTTTTTTACAATTATTAGAAAAATCGCCTTCGTCTTTGCTCTGACATTTTTCCCCGTAGTTGATTTTCTTGAGACCCTTGGCTCGTATGACACTTTTGCCAATATCTATATCCTCATAGAAAGAAAATGACGCTGTTCCCGCTGGATCAAAAAGCTGCGCAGACGCCAGGTCGGTTTTCTCAGACTGAACAGTGACGCTCTTGAGTACGGCACCTGTTGTTACTTCTGCTGTAGCAACTGGACTAAAAAGAGACCCCGATAGTGCAATGTCGCCACCCACAGGGTACGCAGTTTTGATTGTGGCAGTGTACGATGTTGAGAATTCCCAAACGTTTGAATGCCCGTTCCGAGAATTTTTTGGAAACACATCAATTATTTTTGTATCTTCAACTTCTTTATTTGAGTTGGTAGCGCTATCCCAGACGAGCGACTTGCCATACTCGGCAACACGCTCCACACGACTTCCTGTCGTTTTATTGGTAAGAGTGATTTCTCCTGAAGTCTTCTTAAGGTCAACAGGCTGATTAAAATAAAAGCGTATCGGCTCCGTGTACACAATGTCGCCTGTCGTCGTACTGTCGAGTCGTAAGTTTTTTGTGGTAAACGAATACGTCTTAGCGGGAATCGACAATCCATCCATTGATACAAAGTCAGGCCGTACACTCACGGTGTAGTGAGCCGAACCCCAAAGAGTTTTATCAGGAATGAACTGTAATGTCCTCGTACTGATCCATTTAAATTTTCCAGGTGTTCTAGGGGAAATAATGATGGGTACGCTCTTCTTGTCCAATTCTGAGAGTGTAGTAAGAGGCACCATCGGTCGATTGAAGACAATGGTGATTGCCGAAGCAGGATCAGCCTCAGCGTCGGCATTAGGGAAAATACTCACCACCGCAGGATCTTCATCAACGAGAAAATCTTTTTTAATGACCCCTGAATCGGTGGTGAAAGAAACGAGATAGTGCTTACCAATAGTCAATTCAGAGGATGGCTTATACAAAATGGCGTCTGGCAAAGAAGAAGCGACCCACGCACCTTGTATATCCGGTTCAAAAGACACTTTCTTCTCGGCTCCATTCTTAGAAACTCCTTTTGGAAGATTAATAATGATTCCGCCATGCTGTGATATTTTTTCGTTTACAAGGGTGTAGATGGGAACATAATTATTTGTGGGTACAAAAAACGATATCCCTCCAAAAACTCCTCGTATAAGGAGGATGATTATAACTACAGCCACGATACCGCCACCAACGGCAATAACTTTTTTACGAGGATGATTGCGAAACCATTCCTTGCATAGAATGATTTTAGATTTTAGAACAGCCAAAAATAACGCAAGCTGTTTTGAAAAATAATCACGCCAATCCATAGACCCCCTCACTGTAACAGCTTAAATGGAGCCTGTCCCAAGTAGACCCTATTAACTTCAACCAATACACACAAAATGCTATGCGTGCCGTACAATACCAACTATAAATGAACGATATTGATCATTCTTTTGATTGGAGAGGGATTACTTTTACTCTCAAAGTAATGGCGCTGTGTCTCGCAATTGGGGCTGGAGCACACTACGCATTCCTCTATATTCAATCCGAGAGCGCCTCTGAATCTTTGGTGCGAGAGCAAGGTGTATCAAATGTAACACTAGCACTCGCGAGTACCACTTCAGAAAGAGCAATTAATGCACTCACTATCCCTGAAACGGTTCCGCAGATAGGAAAATTTATCGCGGCTGATTTGACGAACATGAAACTCTATTTGTACGAGAATGGAACGGCGACAGCCGAATATCCGATTGTGATGAAAGGCAAACAAGGTACGCCATGGGAAACACCGAGCGGTTTTTATAATATCCAAACTAAAGAAGAAAATCACTTCTCAACAATAGGCAAAGTGTATATGCCATTTAGTATGCAATTCTATGGCAATTATTTTATACACGGACAAACATATTATCCAGACGGCACGCCCACATCAGCAACCTTCTCTGGCGGGTGCATCAAGCTTGAAACAGAGGATGCAAAAAAAGTTTTTGCGTTTGCCGATCGAGGAACAAAAATATTTGTGTACGATGCAAAACAGTCAGACCCCTTACCGCCACTTGCGCTCTATACCCTCCCCGAGCCTCACATAGATGCGGATGCATACCTCATTGCTGATATGGATACAGGGAACGTATACGCTGAAAGAAATGCAACGGAAAAGCGACCCATAGCGTCTGTGACTAAATTAATGACTGCCCTTGTTGCAAACGAAATTATAAGCTTCGATAAAAAACTCTCTGTACCTCAAGGTAGCCTCGTAAACCCACCAAATCTGGATGATGTAAACGAGAAGGTATTTTCGGTTGGCGATCTACTCTACCCCCTACTTATGCAATCAAGTAACGGTGTAGCCGACTCACTTGCCTCTTATTATGGGTCAAAAGGTTTCGTAGGATGGATGAACACTACCGCAACCGCTCTTGATATGACCTCAACAACATATGCTGACACCAGTGGCATTTCACCAGAAAATATTTCTACCCCTGAAGACTTATTCCGTCTTGCAGTGTACCTAGCAAATAAAAAATCATTTGTACTCAACATTACACGCACACAAACAAAAACCGTCATGGCAGAAGATGGTTCGGAATACACTATTAAAAATGTAAATGCGCCAGCCAGTAGTGCCCCCTTTCAAGGTGGCAAGGTGGGACACACAAGAGCCGCCGAAGACACAATAGTCTCTGTACTTTCACTCAAAGTCGGTGATGCAACTCGTCGAATGGCAATAATAGTATTGGGTTCAAGCGACCAAATTCAAGATACAAACAATCTTGCGGAATGGATTACCAATGCAACCAAACACGATATGTCTCAAACTGGATGCGTGTCGTGCGCACAATCTTCTCAATTTAGGAAAATAGAACTTTAGAAGTGAGGAGATGGGCTTACAAATAATTTTCTTATCACTTAGCTACCTGTTGTTCGGCCTGCAACTTAAATTCGCCTCTATCTAGATGCGCAGAAAATTCACCCATGAGACCCCAAAATGAGCGGGCCTTACCTCGAAGAAATGAAGTTCCTTGTCCTCTCCTCATAAATTTCTCTAAGTCTTTAGATTTGTCTGCATACCTCGACTGCAGAAGCATTGGTCTGTTAGCAGAAGATTCGATGACCAATCGAAGGATGATTTCTTCTTCATGTCCAGCAAGTTCGGTTGGTATTCCTTGATTGTCAAAAAGATTCCTCGCCTCTGTAAGTTGTGCCTCAAATGTGACCTGTGCTGGATCACGAAGTGTACCGGTGCGAAAACGCGTCATAGCAACGTCAGGATTGGTCTGCCCTTCCTGAAAACGCACTGCCATTAGGTTACACACCTGTGGACGGATATCACCTTCACGAACAAGCTTCCCCTTTCTCGGACTTCTATTTAAATAATGTTCTGGGTCAACAAACAATAACGTTGCCCCTGTATCACTCCTATCAATAACAAAATAATGAGGGTGCGCTGTCCCTTCTTTTGTGTCACCAACGTAGTCTCGAGTCACATATGTTCCAGGAGAAAGAAATTGGACTTTTTTCCATAATCTTTTTTGGAAATCTTC
>JAGORV010000063.1 GCA_018062625.1 Candidatus Woesebacteria bacterium | reverse complement strand
CATTACCGCCCTAAAAGTGACCTATGGTCGTGTGTCGCGATATGGAGCTATAGCCTATGCATCATCACTGGACACCATGGGTCCGACAGCAAAAACAGCAGAGGATTGTGCACATATATTGCAAGCTGTGGCAGGACTCGATCCATATGACGCGACTACATCACCTACCCCAGTACCAGATTACACAGCTAAATTTGAAGCCGGAATAAAAGGAAAAAAGATTGCGTTTCCAAAAGAGTTTTATGGTGAGGGGCTAGATGCTGAGATACGAGACGCGATTTTTAAGGCACGTGATGAATTTGTGAGTATGGGGGCGATTGTAGAAGACGTGTCATTGCCGCTTTTGGAGTATGGTGTACCTGTGTACTACATACTCGCCCCTAGTGAAACGAGTTCGAATCTTGGTCGTTATGACGGTGTGCGATTCGGTGCGGGGCGTGATTTGTTTACCCGAGAAACGAAGCGTCGCATTATGACCGGAACGTATGCACTCTCTAGTGGATATTACGATGCGTATTATAAAAAGGCGCAACAAGTTCGATCACTGTTTATCAAAGAATATACCGCCATACTTTCAAGGTATGATGCAATTCTTTCCCCTGTTACCCCAATGATGCCAACGAAATTTGGAGAACTGGTCAATGACCCACTCAAAAATATGATGGCAGACTTGTATACAGTGACGGTAAGTATCGTAGGGTTGCCAGCATTGTCTCTGCCATGTGGATTTAGCGCCTCTGGTCTACCGATCGGTATGCAGTTGGTAGGGGGGATGTTTTGTGAAGATGCATTACTTGGTATGGGAGCAGCGTATCAGAAGAAAACTGGTTGGCATGCCATGCAGCCGTTGTTGCTTTCAAAATAATTATGAATACATACGAACCTGTAATCGGGATGGAGATACATGTAGAACTCAAAACTAAAAGCGGGATGTTTTGTGGGTGTCCCGCAGATCATTTCGGTAAAGTACCCAATACTGGTACCTGTCCTGTATGTTTAGGGCTCCCTGGTGCGCTTCCCATTCCAAACAAAAAAGCCATTGAGTGGACCATCATGTTGGGATTGGCTCTTGGATCTGATATCGCAGAATTTTCTAAATTTGATCGGAAGCATTATTTTTATCCAGATTTACCCAAAGGGTATCAGATATCTCAATATGATCAACCACTGTGTGTCGGTGGAAAAATTACCACGTCATTTGGCGACGTACGGATTCGTCGTGTGCATTTAGAAGAAGACACGGGTAAGCTCCAACATGCTACCGTGGACGGGAAGCGTGTGACGCTTGTAGACTTCAATCGATCTGGTGTACCACTCGTCGAAATAGTTACCGAGCCAGATATACACAGTAGTGAGCAGGCAAAAGAATTTTTGAAAAAGCTACATCAGATTGTGCGATACCTCGGCATCTCCGATGCAGATATGGAAAAAGGCTCCATGCGACTTGAGCCAAACATTTCTATACGAAAAGTTGGAGAAAAAGAGTTGCCAGCATACAAAGTAGAAGTGAAGAACATCAATTCATTTAGGTTCGCTGCAGCCGCTATAGACTTTGAAGTTGCGCGTCATCAAGTCATCTTGGAAAGTGGAAAAATTCCCCAACAGGAAACACGAGGTTGGGATGAAGGAAAAAATGGCACCGTTTCACAACGCATAAAAGAAGAAGCTGCAGATTATCGGTATTTTCCTGAGCCAGACATTCCACCATTACGATTTACCAAAGAACAAATCG
The DNA here is from genome assembly GCA_018062625.1 of Candidatus Woesebacteria bacterium. Classification (GTDB taxonomy): domain Bacteria; phylum Patescibacteriota; class Microgenomatia; order UBA10105; family UBA927; genus UBA927. The sequence continues at coordinate 1,333 of JAGORV010000063.1, read as the reverse complement.
CAAAAATTGGAAGTTCTATTCCTGAGTTGCCAGAGGTTAAGCGAGAGCGATTTGTAAAAGAATTTTTATTACCAGACGTTGATGCAGCTATCCTTACAGAGAATCATGCGTTATCCCAGTATTACGAAGAAGCGTTAGGGGTATTGAAAGAGATGAAAGAACCTCTCACAGCCAAGGATCTCGCGAATTGGTTGATAAACAAAAAAGTGAATATAGATGATATGTTACCCGCACAACTCGTAGAATCGCTTATTATAGCCAAAAAAGTGGTAGCGATATCTGACGAGGATGCCTACAAAGTCATAGACAGTGTCATAGCAGACAACCCCAAAGCAGTAGCAGATTTTAAAGCAGGAAAAGAACCAGTACTTATGTTTCTTATGGGCAAGTGTCGCAGTCAGCTGCCAAAAGTCGACACTGCTATTATTATCAAATTACTGCGTAGTCGATTGACCTAAAAATATTTATGGCAGATTTTGTACATCTTCATGTTCACAGTGAATTTTCTCTCCTCGATGGTTTGGGAAAATTAGATTTTCTCATCAATCGCGCTAAGGCACTGGGTATGCATAGTCTTGCTCTCACCGACCACGGCGCTATGTATGGGAGTTTTAAGTTTTACCTCAAGGCTAAAGCCGCAGGGATAAAGCCTATTATTGGCGTCGAGACTTATGTAGCCAAACGTAGCCGGCTCGACAAAGAAGGAAAGATTGACACCGATCCGTATCACCTAGTGTTGCTTGCAGAAAATGAAGTAGGATATCGAAATCTCATGAAGCTTGTGACCTTTGCTCACCTTGATGGGTTCTACTATAAACCACGCATCGATTGGGAACTTCTCAAAGAGCATCATGAAGGGTTGATTTGTTTGTCAGCGTGCATACAGGGACAAATTGCACAATTGCTTCTCGCTAACCAAGATAATGAAGCAGAACGAGTAGCTCGTGAGTATGCTGACGTATTTGGGAAAGATCATTATTATCTAGAAATTCAAAAACATGCCAAGATCCCGCAAGTTGAAGCCCTGAATGAAAAAATAGTCGCGCTTTCGAGGAAACTTGGGATTCCACTCGTTGCCACAAATGATGTGCACTATGTAAATCCTGACGATGCTGAAGCACAAGAGATTTTATTATGCGTGCAGACACAGCGAACCATTGTAGAAAAAAATCGCCCGCTATCCATGATGGACTCCCCCGACTTTTATATGCGCAGTAGCGAAGAGATGACCGAGTTATTTGCGCAGTATCCAGATGCCATAGCAAATACAGTGAAGATAGCAGAGATGTGTAATATCGAGCTTTCTGTGGGGAAATGGGTGTTGCCACATTTT
>JAGORV010000021.1 GCA_018062625.1 Candidatus Woesebacteria bacterium | reverse complement strand
TATCGATCATCATTTGACAGATTTAGAACTAGTCCGATATCATCAAGGGTGCCGTGCGTTCGTGTACGCTGCTGACGAAGACTTCGGTATAGCAGTCGTTGAGGCGCAGGCGAGTGGTAAACCAGTTATAGCATATAGCCAAAGTGCAGTTGCAGAAAGCGTACTGGACGGGAAAACTGGTATACTCTATCATTCACAAACGCCCGAAGCGTTGATAGACGCATTGAAGAATTTTGAAACAATGGTTTTTGATCCAAAGCGTTGTCGCGAAAATGCGGCACAATTTGATATAAAGATTTTTGAAAAACGTATGCGGCAATTTGTAGAGCATGCATACAAAAAAGCAAATATATGAAAGCAATAATTTTTGCAGGGGGAGTAGGGACAAGGTTGTGGCCATTATCACGGAGAAAGTCTCCAAAGCAATTTGAAAAAATCATCGGTGACTCCTCTACATTGCAGCTAGCTGCCAATCGTCTGCAACCAGATTTCGCTTGGGAAAACATCTATGTATCAACCGGTGCGCCTTATGTATCTATAGTGCGCGATCAGCTATCGAAAGTAGATCCGACACATGTCATAGGTGAACCACAGGTACGAGATGTGGGTCCAGCGGTAGGTCTTATGACTGCTCTTCTTGCCAAAGAATCTCCTATGGAGCCTATGGTTATCCTTTGGAGTGATCATCAGGTAAAAAAAGAAGAGCTATTTCGAACCATACTTAAATCAGCGGGAGATGTGGTCAAAAACGATCCAAACAAAATCGTTTTCGTAGCACAGAAGCCTCGTTTTGCGAGTGAAAATCTTGGGTGGATTTCTTATGGAGATGTGGTGAAGACCCAATCAGAAGTGGAATTCCACACCTTCGTAGATTTCCAGTATCGACCCGATAAAGCGACTGCTCAAACATATTTTGAAAGCGGGCATCATGCATGGAATTTGGGCTACTTTGTGACCACGCCTGCATTTTTGTGGAAGCAGTTTGAATCATTTGCACCAAATCTCACCGCAGGATTGTCCAAAATTGCTGACGCATGGAAAACGCCAGACTTTGAAAAAGTATTGGGAGAAATATATCCGACGCTGGAGAAAATAAGTTTTGATAACGCGATATTAGAAAAGCTAGATCCGAAAGACGCACTCGTCGTATCAGAAAACATAGAATGGAGCGATATTGGCGCATGGGAAGCGCTCAAAGAATCACTTGAGGAAAGTGAAAAAAACAACGTAACCCAAGGAAAAGTCATGTTGACCGATGTTTCTGATAGCTTGGTTTACAACTACACGGATCAGTTGGTGGTGGGTATAGATGTGGATGAGCTACTGGTCGTCAACACTGGCGACGTACTCTTGGTGTGTAAAAAAACATCGGTGCCCAAAATCAAGAAATTTGTAGAATCGATCCAAGGGACTGATCTAGATCATCTGACCTGACACAAACTGATTATGGAATACAATGTTTTGAAACGGGTCATCGACATCGTTGGCAGTGTACTCCTAGCACTACTTTTTCTCCCAATCTGTATCGTCGTCGCTATCATGATTCGATTAGATACTCCGGGACCTGTGTTTGCTGATACTCCTGAGCGAGTGGGCAAAGACGGAAAACCGTTCAAGCTATTTAAATTTCGCTCCATGATCGTCAATGCACATGAGAAGTTGCGTAATGATCCAAAACTTAAGTCTCTGTATGCAGAATATAAACGAAATAGTTATAAACTGTTGGAAGATCCTCGGGTGACGAAGGTGGGAAAGTATATTAGAAAACATTCCCTTGATGAAATCCCTCAGTTTCTGAATGTATTGCGTGGAGATATGAGTTTGGTAGGGCCCAGACCTTACTACCCAGATGAGCTTATGGACCAACAGCGCAAATATCCACATACCAGAGATTTGGTAAAAATCGTGCTGTCATCGAGGCCGGGAATCACGGGATTTTGGCAGGTGTCTGGAAGAAGTGAAGTAAACTTTGATAAGCGTATCAAGCTCGACGCAGATTATGTGAAAAATAAATCATTGCTTTTGGATATAAAAATTCTCCTCAAAAGCCCGTGGGCCATGATATCTGGTAAAGGGGCAGTATAATATTTTTTCGTTTGTCTGATTGACAAATATCTCGTATTTCGAAACAATGTAGGGTATGGTCGATGAATTAAAGAAGATAACCGTAGACACACTGCCGGAACAAAAACCCATGCAGAAGAAAAAAGCATTTCAAGCGAAGTATGTTTTGATCCCTCTCGGGATTCTTGTGGCATTTGTTGCCATAGTGGGAATCATGCTTCTTCCACTTCGAGGTGTGATCTCCAAAGGACGAGAAGTGGCACAAGTTGGGAAAGAAACAGCGACAGCACTTAAAAATCAAGATCTAGCAAAAACCAAAGAAGGACTGGCTAAAACTCGCGTGAAGTTTACCGAACTGTCCAAAGAATATGGAAAAGTTACCCCGCTGAAGTTTGTACCGATTTTGGGTGCATACATAAACGATGGAACTCATGGAATCAATGCAGGATTTGCAGCACTTGATGCTGCAGATAGAGCCATAGAAGCGCTTGAGCCAAATGCAGACCTTTTGGGCTTTACTGGCGGAAGTAAGTTTGTCATGGGAAGTGCTGATGAGCGTATACAGGTAGCGGTAAAGACGATGACCGCTCTCACTCCTAAAATAAATGAAATGTCTAAATCAGTAGATACCATGCGAAAAGAATTGGATCAGATAGATCCAAACAGATATCCAAAAAATATAGGCAAAACCGTAGTGCGAGAGAGACTGGCATCCACTATAGAGCTCGTCGAAAACGCTGCAAATTTGTTTGTAAATGCTCAACCACTTCTCACCAATCTTCCAAGCATACTTGGAGAGCCAGATGCGAAGCGATACATAGTGCTTTTCCAAAATGATAAAGAACTACGTTCTACCGGAGGGTTTTTGACAGCGTATGCACAGTTTCGTATAGAAAAAGGAAAAATAGTTTTAGAAAAATCTGATGATATTTACGATCTGGACAGTGCGTTGAAGGGTAAATTTCCAGCGCCTCGTGAGATTCTCACGTTTCACAAAGATGTCTTCACGCTTCACATTCGAGATAGTAATTTAAGTCCTGACTACAAGGTGTCTATGCAGAAATTTGAAGAAATGTATGACACGGCTTCCGGCAAAGAGAAAATTGACGGCATCATAGCGGTAGATACGCATGTGCTTGTTGAGGCTTTGAAAATTTTAGGTCCTGAAACTATTGGAGGACGTGTTTTTTCCGCAGATACAGATAAACGATGCGATTGTCCTCGAGCGGTATATGAGTTAGAGGATTATTCTACTCGTCCGGTCAATTATGTGCGTACCGAACGAAAAGACATGATAGGTATTTTGCTTCAAACACTTATGCACAAGGCACTAGGTGTATCTCCTTCACAATATTGGGGGAGACTGTTCCAAATGTTGCTTACCGAAATTGGCCAAAAGCATGTACTTACCTATTTCCACGACGCAGATACACAAAAAGCAGCGGAGAGCTTCAATATGGCTGGACGTATTGCGACCAGTACTGAATCTGCAACAGTGTTCAAGTATCAAGAAGGTCAGGGATGGGACTATGTACATCTCAACAACAGCAACATGGCAGGAGCCAAGTCCAACATGTTCGTGAAAGAAAAAGTCATAAAAGATGTGACCGTAAATGGCGATGGCACGATAACGACTAAGCTTACCGTCGATTACAAAAATCCATATGCAGGAAGTGACTGTGGACTAGAAAGTGGTGGACTGTGTTTGAATGCGCCACTTCGTAACTGGGTGCGAGTCTATGCGCCACAAGGCAGTAAATTGGTCGAAAGCAAAGGCTCACAATCTACTAGAGATAATAAGCCTACTGCGATGACGTCATATGATTCTTTGGGCAAAACAGTATTTGAAGGATTCTTGATCGTCAATCCACTTGGAGCCGCAAGACTCGAAGTGACCTATAAATCACCAGTGAAATCTACCGATGGTAAATATCATCTACTTATCCAGAAACAGCCCGGCACAGATGGCCAAGAATGGACCGTACGCCTTGGTGGAAAAGATCGAAAGAAATTCCTTCTGGATACAGATATAGAAGTGAATTTATAAACAGCCCCGATCGCTTCATGTTGCCTTTTTTCTCACTTACTTGTGTTAATTTGTTGAGTTGTTATATTGTAAATTGTTCATTATATGTTTAGATCAAACGCCAAAGTCACCAAAGCAGAGGGGATCATTCTATCTCGCAAAAATATAGGCGAAGCAGATCGCATCGTGACGATATTTACGAAAGAATATGGCAAGATGCGACTCATGGCTAAAGGGATACGAAAAACTGCGAGTCGCCGCGCTCCCTATCTAGAAATTTTTTCCCATGTGATCATCGTTACGCATCAGGGCAAGAGCATGGAAAGTATTACGGAGGTCACGCCAATAGGCGCACAAGATTTGCTCCGTGACGATCTGGAACGAATTAGTGTGGCATATTTTTATTGCGAGCTGATCAATCATTTACTCCCAGAAAAACAAGAACATCGCGATGTATTTATCCTGCTGTGTGATGCGCTCGACTATCTACGTACCTGTGAAGTGGATGCAATCGGCGGACAAAGCAAACAGTTTGCGTTGACCCTACTTCGGTATTTAGGGTTTTTGGAAGGTACGCGAGATTTGGGGGGAAAAGAGCTCCAAAAGTTTATAGAAAACATCACCGAGCGTAGGCTTCGAACGCCAAAGCTCATCAAACAAGTATTTTTGGCCTCATAGAGATTTCTTGACATACGATTTGGCAGTAGAGTAGACTTGTGAGTAGAGAAACGTGATGACCTTGGGTGGCACCAAGCGAGCGTAGAAGAAAAAGCGTCTCGCAGTTTGCGAGGAAGTAGGGTGGAACCGTCCGAAATTTTTGGACCCCTATCACATATAATAATGTGGTCGGGGTTTTTATTTTGGTTTGCTTAACGAATCTTTGAGTTTAGCAATCAAAATCCCGCCGAAGCTTTAGCGAAGGGGGATACATTATGAGCACAGTGACACTTGATGAAATAGTAAGTCTTTGTAAACGCCGAGGGTTCGTCTATCCTACCAGCGAAATTTATGGTGGGCTCATGAGTTCGTACGACTATGGCCCAGCAGGGACAGAGTTGATGCGCAATATCCGCAACCTCTGGTGGAAGACTTTTATCCAAGACAGAAGCGACATGGTGGGACTAGATTCTCAAATTTTGCTCCATCCTCAGACATGGGTAGCATCGGGACACGTGGGATCGTTTAGCGATCCACTAGTAGAAGACAAAAAGACGCAGAAGCGATACCGAGCAGATCATCTGATCGAAGCGTGGCTCAAGGATCACCCAGAAGAAAATGTTGTGGTTGAAGATTTCACCATCGAGCAGATGGCGGAGTTTATAGCAGTACATAAGGTAAAAAGCCCAGATGGAAACGAAGTGACGGTACCACAGAAGTTTAATTTGCTGTTTGAAACTAAGCTTGGAGTGATCGAGGGAGAGAAATCGACGTTATATCTGCGAGGAGAGACCGCGCAAGGAATATTTACTAACTTCAAAAATGTATTGGTATCCAACCGTGTCACCCTGCCTTTTGGAGTAGGACAGGTAGGAAAATCGTTCCGAAACGAAATCACGACCGGACAGTTTGTATTCCGCACTCTGGAACTAGAGCAGGCGGAGATTGAATATTTCTTTGATCCCGAGCTTACAAAGTGGGAAACACTCTTTGACGCATGGAAAGATTCTATGTGGCAGTTTGTATCCAAAACACTTGGTATTTCTGCTGAGAATTTGCGATGGAGACGCCATACTGACAAAGAACGCAGTCACTATAGCAAAGATACCTATGACTTAGATTATAACTTTCCATTCGGATGGAAAGAATTATGGGGAATAGCGTATCGCACAGATTACGACCTCAAGGCGCACGCCGATTCATCTGGGGCAGATCTTACCTATACCGATCCATATACCCAAAAGAAGTTTATCCCTCATGTGATAGAGCCTGCAGTTGGGGTAAATAGACTTTTCCTTATGGTGATCGCTGATGCATACACACAAGAAGAGAAGCGAATTGTACTCAAGTTTAAGCCGTCACTAGCTCCTTATAAAGTAGCGGTGTTTCCGCTCGTCGCAAACAAGCCAGATATAAGTGCTAAAGCGCGTGAAGTATTTGAGTTGCTCAAGCCTCATATGACGACCATGTGGGATGATCGTGGCAACATAGGCAAGCGATATTTGGCACAAGATGAGATTGGGACACCGTGGTGTGTCACGATAGACTACACGACCCTAGAAGATGGTACAGTGACCATTCGTGATCGTGATACCACAGAGCAACAACGCATGAAAATAGAAGATCTCGTTTCGTACTTCCTGCCAAAGATTGCGCAGTAAGATTTTTTGTTGTTTATGACTGCTCGTCGCAAACTACATTGGAGCAAGCTAGATTGGAAAATCGGCTTGTTACTACTCGTTATCGCCATAATTCTCGGCGCGCTATATATTCCTGATTTTATCTCCAGTCAGTACCCTAGCCTAAAGCAAGACACTCTCGTCGATCAAAAGGTAACATCTATGATCACCCGTTCCAAATATCCAAACTCAGTGATGATAAAGATATATGGCATGGGAAAGCGATATAGACAACTTACGTATCAGTTTAAATACACAAAAGATGACAAAGAGTATGTGATCGATATGGTGGCGACTCCCATAGATTTGGTCGGGAAGGATGATTTGACATTCGAAGTGCCAGTGCAGGCATGTACCGATGTCATGTGTCCGGCTAGCACTCGGGCAACCAAGATGTGGATAGGGTTGGCATACACAGATCTGGATGGAAAAGTGATCATGACAGGTACACCGTAGGCGCAAATATTTTCATAGAGAGGGAAATATGGTAGGCTAGAAGGTGATGTTAGAGAGGTTTTGGGCTGTATAAATGTTTCTAAAGGAGGAAAAACTTATGAAAAATGCTATGAAAAATAAAATGATGTATTTGTACGTAGGGCTTGCGGTACTTCTGCTTGCTACTGGATTTGTAGTCTACAAAGCAGTATCAGCCAAGCCTGCTGCTGTGGTAGAAGAAGTCATAGATGAAGTGTCTTTGCCTGATGTCGATGCGTCGGTCGCGGTAACGCTTGAGAAAGCCGCAAAAGCAAATACCGTCGTTTTAAATGTAGTCGGTTTAGACAGTAAATACAGCACCATAGGCTATGAATTTAGCTATGAGAGTAAAGGGCTCATCAAAGGCGTAAATTCTGGAAGCAAGCCTACGGATGTAGCTGGGAAAAGTGAGTTTGAGCGCGAAGTGTATCTGGGTACTTGCTCGAAAAACGACTGTACACCAGATGTGGGCGTGACCAAAGTATCTGTAGTTCTCCAGTTTACGGATAATGAGGGCAAGCAAAGCCAATTCTCCAAAGATTTTGATTTGTAACTCTGGATAGGTAATTCATTTCAAAGCAAGTTACAAATAATTGTGTATTCTTTGATAGTAGAACGTTTCTTCTTTCGAAGGTGGCAGATAAGTGATATATTGCAGCCATGGAAATCTTTATGCCTGGCATGATCGTCTACCATAAGGCAAGTTGTAAAAAAATGGTAGTTATTGCCGTGAATAACAATGACAGTGTTCATGTTCAGGACGATACCGGAGTAGATAAAATATATCCATCACAGGCTCTGGAATCTGAGACTGCCGTTGCTATAAGGCAAAAAGCACAGGCTGAAAAATTTCTAAATGATTTAAACGGTGGTGACGATTTTTAATTTTAGTTTCATCACGCATATATGAATAGATTGACTGACGGATTAATAAAAGACTTTAAAAGACTTCAATCTCAGATATCTTCTGCAGCTGTAGCTGTTAAAGCTGCACGAGACACATATGACTCTCTTGAGCCCTACCAACACTTGGTTAAAACTTTTTCTACCAATGCAAGAACTCTAGCTTCACTGCTACAAATACCTGACATTGAAATGGAAATGATTCCAATTGATATTGGCATGGAACCATTTAAAGCGAAATCTGAGTTGCAGCTATTAAAAATATGGATTGATTCGCTTGAAATATCGCTGATTGAAAGTGACAAACAAGCTCAAATACAGCAAACGGAATTTTTAATACCATCAGGGAAGTCGTTGACTGCAAATAATTTAATTTCACAAATACTACAATCAGCAAAAATGTCAGTAAAAATAGTAGACAACTATTTATCTGAAGATAGCGCGATTATGATAGAAAGCGCAACAAACTCAAATGTTATTGTAAATATAATTACCACGGATAATGTTGAGCCAAAATTTAAGAGCTTTTTAGACAAAGTTGAAATTATTAAGAAGGGATGGCAGGCTTCATTTGAAGTAAAACTTTCGAAAGCCTTTCATGATCGATACATTATCATCGATGATAATGATGTTTGGTTGTCAGGTCCCTCTATTGATTCTCTAGGTATTAAAAAACCTGGTGTGGTATGTAAATTGACAGATATAGGATCTGATGTAATTCAAAAATTCAATGACGCATGGATTGCAGCATCAAACCCATAGATTATTGTGTATTTTTTCGTGAACTTACCTTCGTATAAAGCTCACCTCTTTATGGTTTGAAAGTGTGATTTCAGGTAGTTAAACAAAATATTTTTTCATCACAAATGTTTCGCGGATTTTTTATGATATAAAATTGGGGCTTTGGATGATTTTTATCAGGTAGCAAGATTTGTGTTGATTTTGTGTTATGCAAATCTTGTCGAGAGAAGTAAGGAGGTAAGTTGACCAAGGTAGGCACCGACTCTATAATCACGCCTGCTATGATTACAGAGCGTGAAGATCGTGTTCTCATCCTTGGATCAAATATTTGTGGAGCTAGCAGTCTGCATCAGATGCTCGAGTCAGCTCTCTTGGAAAGAAAGATGACATCTACTAGAGTGGAGCATATTCGATATCTCCATGAAGTTGAGCCAAAGATCCGACAGCCTGAACCTCCAGTGCTTCGCGGAGTGATTCTATTTCCAGAAATGCGACAGATGCTATATATGCTTCCACGATTTGTCCATGTATACGAGGAGGGAGTAGACCGAATCATTAGACAATTATGCCGTGAACAAAATGTCCCATTATTTGAAATGAGGAATTGGAAGCCTGCGCAAGGTGTGAGGTCATTGAGAAAGCTTCTGAAGTAAGACTAGAGTTTCTTTTTTTTATCATCAATTACTCAGTCGCAGGAATGCCGGGAAGTTGAACTTATCTAAATTATTGTGATTGTGGTGTAATTTTAATTGTGGCAGATGGAGAGGCAAATTGTGTCGGGGCGGGTGTGACCTCGAATGTTTTTTTAGAAAAGTATCCATTAAAATTTAGCCCAATGATAATGAAACTGAAAGCGACTATAAATAATCCAAAGTAAGTTACTTTAGACCAAACATCCTTCCCCATCCGAACAATAACATGGAGAAGTAAAATGAAAAATATTAGTAGTCCTCCCAAGAGTAACATGAAAGATATTGCCCCATGAACATCTGGTTTAAGCCCTTGAAATATAGAAAATCCTACGGATATAAACGTAAATAGAGCTACGAAAAGACCAAGCGTTTCTATAAGTTGTGTTTTACTTTCGTCCATCTTGTCTTCAACTTTTTGAATTCTGCGTTCCTGTGTTAAAAAATCATCTGCTATACGTGCTTTTGTTTCATGAAGTTCATTAATGCCATCCTGAAGAGAATTTGAGAATTTTGTTAGACTTTTATTTATCGCCTCTTCAGATGTAGTTCTTTCTACGGCTCTTTTTGTAGTTTCTAAAATGTCATCGAAACTCAGGGAGTTGTCTGCGGTTGGGTCACTTGGTTGTGGCATGTTATTTAAAAAATGTTAAGTATAATTTATCGTTTATTAGCTCCCTTTTTGCATCTTTAAGGAACTCGATAATCTTAGTTGAACTCCAGCTCAATTCTTGATCAGGTCGGGTATTAATATCTTTCATTATCATGACGACTCTTTGCGATTTGTCGGTATTTTTTAGCCCGTCAGCAAGTCTCACAGATTCATTACATGGTATGGATTTTATTTTTGTATCAAACACAAACAGAAAGTTAAATCCTCGTAGATTGTTTGGAGAGTTATGTATAAAAATTTCATTTAAAGCTTCGATCGGGTTTTTCTTCTCAAAAAAAATCTCTTTTATGTAACCAACTCGCCTTATTTTTCCTTTTTGGGATGTATAACGAAGAATAACGTCGGACAGCTCTTTCGTGGTTTTATACAAATTTGTCTCCGAAATAGAATACTCTGATGTCTCTGGGCGATTCACCCATTGTATGTTTATCTTATCGAAACTTATGTTACAAATAATTGATTTGTCTTTAGAAGAAATGGATATTCGAGGAATATCACGAGGAGCTTCTCTTGGGATAGGAATTACCAGAAATTCGCAGTCTGTAAACGCATGGACCTGATTCTCTAGATCTCTTTTAAGATCATCCAAATCAGACACGTACATATCCTTTGGGAAAAGTGACACTTCGTACCTATTAATAAGCAAAGGGGGAATCATGATTAAGTTGATGATACCACCAAATATGCTCTTTCACCATACTAAAAGTGTGATAGTGGTTTTATAAATTATCATTGCTATTTTACACATACACCTTAGACGCTCCAATTATATTTCCATCTTCGTGAAAGTATTTGTTTCACAGTGTGAAAAACTAATTAAAATTGCTACTTTGGCGCATTACAACAAATCATCTGATCATTTCTTATATGGGTAAGAGTGGGAGAGACCCCTTGACATAGCGTGAAAAATGGGGAATTATGGTATGTAGTGGGGAAATATGGTAGATTAAGAGAATGAAGTTATTCCTTGGGGAGTATGACCATAGTTTAGACGATCGGGCCAGAGTGACGCTCCCGCGTAAGATTCGGCAAGAGATAGAAGATAGGGAAATAGTACTAGCACGCGGATATGAAGGATGTATTTTTGGATTTGACAGAAGCAGTTGGGAGCGCGAATCGGCAAAGCACCTTGACACACCAGTTACAGACGAAAAAGGACGAGAAGTCCGTCGCTACCTCTTTGCTGCAGCAGAAAAAGTCGAAATAGACAAACTAGGTCGTATTCTTTTGCCTGCGCTACTCAAGGAATATGCAGCTATAGGAAGAGAAGTAAAAATAGTCGGTACTGGTGATCATTTTGAAATTTGGGACGTAACACGGTGGAACAAGTACGCAGAAAGACTGGGGAATATATGAGTTCCACTCATATATCAGTACTAAAGACAGAAGCCGTGGATGCATTACAAGTAAAGGCAGGGGGACGCTACATAGATGCGACACTCGGAGGAGCAGGGCACACCATCGAGATAGCAAAAAAAGGCGGATTAGTACTCGGGATAGATACAGATACACAAGCGCTAGAG
>JAGORV010000062.1 GCA_018062625.1 Candidatus Woesebacteria bacterium | reverse complement strand
CTATGCAACCCTCTATATCAGTGCCACCTGTAGTTTCACAACCGGCTGTGTCTGTCACCCCACTTCCTTCTCCCAATTCGCCAAACGTTATCAAAAATCCCAGCACAAAAAATGCGTATATAAACGTGGGCTTCGGCACCAATCAATCATCCGAATGGACCGATGTTTTTGGCGCAACCACCACTGCAGATATCGGACAATACGAACGTATTAAAGAAGTGCGATTTGAAGCATTTGTAAATGTCCCTATCGCCAACGGCAGTGTATCCGTACGACTCTATAACAAAACAGATAATCATCCTGTGTGGAATTCAGAGGTGACCCATGAAGGCACAGTGGAAACATACCACTTCATATCTCCAGTCGTTTCATATGACACCGGTCCCAAACTGTACCAAGTACAAATGAAATCCCAAATAAATATTGTGGCAAATCTCGTACAATCTCGTATAGCTATCGTAACCCAATAAAAGTACCTGTCGCAGCTTGTTGTATTTGTACAATACGCGCAGTATACTCACCCAAATGCTACAAATAGAACGAGTTCGCGCCAATTATCAAGAAGCGCCATCTGCATTTGATCCTGATGCATATCGAGCAAAAATCGATACTGCAGCATCGTTTATTAAAGACAAATTACCATCAGATTTTGTTCCAAAAGTTGTGCTCACATTAGGCTCAGGAGGATTGGGCGATATAGCGGACAGCATAGACAAAGTCGCGACCATCCCATATGAAGATATTCCCGGATTTTTCAAGCCTACAGTAATAGGTCATGCTGGCAAGCTTATCGCAGGATACATAGAGGGAGTTCCGGTCATCGGGTATCAGGGCAGACGGCACTATTATGAAGACGGCGGACAACCCAACCAAGTCATCGCTCTTAAAAATGTTGTCTTCCCCGTCTATGTCGCTCGTGCACTTGGTGCTGAACTTTATATTGCGACCAATGCTGCGGGAGGATTAAATAGCGAACAAAAACCGGGAGATCTCATGGCGATTTCCTCTCATTTAGACATACATTTTCCCAACGTATTGCTAGGTCCTCAAGTGCCATTCATGGAACCTCAGCGGTTCCAGCCCCAACAAGGACAATATAAAGATTCACTACGAAATCTTCTTCATCAGGCCGCAGAAAATGTTGGAGAAGGCGCACATCTTCATGAAGGTGTATATGCAGCACTTACTGGTCCAACATTTGAATCCGCAGCAGACTCCCAAGCATTGCGCAAAGAGGGGGCTGACGCAGTAGGTATGTCTACCGTTCCAGAAATTATCACGGCATCAAACATTGGTATGGACACGCTCGGTGTGTCTCTGGTTTCCAACGTTATAGCGCCAGACGGAACGAATGCAACCAGTCACGAAGAAGTCACGGCAGCGCTCCAAGATCCAGCCACACGTAAACGTGCCACAGCGATATTGCATGAATTTTTCCGACTCTACGGTCAGAAATCCAGTAAATAAACTCGCATGAAAATCAAAGATATTACCTCTCAATGGTTTTTTACCGAAGTCACTTTTCCCCTCCGCTTCCTTCTGATTTTTATAAAAGGTGATGCGATGATCCTTATACCATTTGTGCTGTTACTTCTCCTCGTTGGATTTTTTTCTATCAAATGGATGCTCCTGCTTTTTGGCTTATATTTTGCCTTTCGATTTTTAGGAGAAATGATTTATTGGCTACTCCAACAATTTGGCAATCGCACCTATCGACCATATGATTTTGGGTTAAAAAAGCTGGACAACAACGCACTCTACATCATGTACCAAGTATGTTCACTCATCGGTCTAGTAATAAGCACAGCATTCATCTTTTTAATAGCATCCTCTCGCTAATAATTTGCACGTTTGATAGCTCCAAACACCTCAAATACAGTATAATATAGGATCTATGATAGAGGATGATTCAGGCCGTAGAAAAAGAAGAAGTAGGATAGATCCAGAGCGTGCCGAATCGGACGCTATGGCAGAATATGCTAGAGTGCTCTATTCGTTCGCCAGAGGTAACTCAAACTTTTTAGAAACCTCTGATTGGACGATAGAACCGTATTCTGGCATTAGTGGAGCAGTCAATCTCCTTCATCATCCCAGAGGGAAAGAGTTGGGTGAATATACATTTCTTTTTAAAATGGAAAGTCAGCAGATCGCAATGGAGAACGATCATAGACGCGCCCATGAAGGCAGTGGCATCGCAGCCTTTAGTGACATGGAACATATGGCCACAGCGCTTGCTACACTAGCACGCAGAGACGTGCGTATGATATTTCCGTTATTTGGACAAATTCGCACTGGATTATTTCTCACCGCACGAGGCTACAGACCCATACTACTCGAGTCCTATGCGACACAAAGACCGTTACCAGCGTTAGAGCGTACATTTGGGCAGTCACGCTAATATGATAATTGTAATAGCTCTTATACAGCGACAGCTGTTGATTTAGGTCCAATCACTACTCCCACAAATGGCAAATTGCGGAACTGCTGATTAAAATCTAGCCCACTTCCAATCACAAATTTATTTGGGATAATTTTCCCGGTATATTCTGGTTTCAGAAATACTTCACGGCGTTCTGGTTTATCCAGAAGTACACATACAGAAAGCGATTTTGGATCACGATCCTTGAGCTGCTCTTTGATCCATGTAAGCGTGTGACCTGTGTCCAAAATATCTTCAACAAGAAGTACGTCTCGATCTTTGATTTCTGTCGAGATGTCTATGTGTTTACGCACGTTATGTGTGGAAGTTTGTTGCTCGTAACTGGAAACCTGCAGAAAATCTAATTCAACCGGCATAGGAGGTCTACCGATTTCTGCATTGCCACGTCCCAATTCACGCGCAAGATCGCCTAAAAATAAATTCGCCCCTTTGAGAATTCCGATAAGAAGAAGATTTTTCCCTTTAAAATCACGGTAGATTTCATCTGCTAATCTCTGCGTGATAACATGGAGCTCATGCTCACTGATCATCTGTTCGATCAGGTACCCGTTAAATTCGACTTGCCCCATATGTGGAGCTGTTTCGACATGCCCTGCTGCCATGGCTGCATACTATACCCGAAGGATAAACTTGTCCATGGAGGAAATAGCAGGTGAACTTATCTGGCACCTTTGTGCAATATATAGGTC
>JAGORV010000020.1 GCA_018062625.1 Candidatus Woesebacteria bacterium | reverse complement strand
ATGTCACGAGGAGAACATTCGATACAACAATATACAACAGAACAATTACCGATGTTCTCTCCTGATACCCCCAAAAAATGGCGTGAAATCACGCAACAACTAGAACGTGCGGACTATATCATCCTTTCAAGCAACCGCGTCTATGGTGGTACAAGCCAAGTGAAAAATAGATTTCCCCAAACACATCAGTATTACCAATTACTTTTTTCGAACGCTTTAGGATTTACCCTTGTGCACCAAGAGGTGTCTCGCCCATCAATTCCATTGCCACTGATTTCTCTCTGTGTTCATATACCTTACTTCACCTATGGACACATGGCTCAAAACACACAATCATGTCAAACACGAGGTATTTCCATCGTTGACGACTATGCTGACGAAACATTTACCGTATATGATCACCCCAAAGTGCTTATTTTCAAAAATGAAAAAAAATTCACAGCAAATCAACTCTATATGAAGATTGCCCAACACTAGACCGCGAATAATTCTTCATAAAATGCAACCACACGATCAATCGAAAATTGAGATCGTACCCACGCGGGATCACGTGTAAACTTCTTTGGATGATCGAGTATTTTTAAAATCGCTCGGGCAATCGCGTGTGTACCCTTCGGAGCCACTACAATTCCCATTCCGGTGGTTTGAATAGGTACGCGCACCCCTGCTAAATTTGACGCCACAACAGGTACTCCGGTCATCATAGCTTCAACCTGAACCATTCCAAATGTTTCTGTAGAATTTATCGAGGGCAATACCAACACATCAAGCAATGCATAGAACGATCCCATATCGCGCGGGTTGACCTCCCCCAAAAACACTAATGTGTTCGAATAAAGCGTTTCGAGTGTTCGTATTTTTACACGATATGCATGCTCGCCTACCGGCTTGTCAGGTCCCGCAATAACTATTTTTATTTTTTTTGGTTTTATTGCCGACTCTAGCTGTGGAATTGCCTCAAATAAATATTCTAATCCTTTTTCTGCGGCAAGACGTGCTGCCACTCCGATAACCACATGGGCCTCACCAATACGCGATGCTATTTGCTTCATTGTTTTGACATTTTTATATGGCATGGGAACTGGTGGGAACGTTGTAATAACCTTGGATTTTACCATTCGGAGTAATCTTGAATGATCAGCGAAATCCTGAGTGTATGTAACTACCGACTCAGATAAATACAGCGTAATCATATTGGCAATTTCCACCAAAGACTGAACAATGCTATTGATAAATCCGGACGGTAAATCAAGTTCGCTATGATAAATTGCGATAATCTTTTTTTGCTGAATGCGCCCAAACACTGCAGGCCAAAACCCCTCAAACTGAGGTAAATTCACGATGATGACATCTGCCTTTTTTACCATGCCCCACGCCAACCACACAAAATCAAAAGACAGAAACCCTTTATGCAGAGGTACCAAAGGGCTTGCGCGGACAATGCGTACTCCTCCAGCTGATTGCTTTGATACAAGAGTATCGTCGTGGCACATACACAAAACCGAAACTGTGTGTTTTCTGCGAGAAAGCGCCTCGGCTAAACGCTGAACATACAAAGAAAGCCCAGACACATACGGATGATAGTATGTAGTGGAAAATAAAATATTCATATCAATTTCAAGGCTGAGCCTTAAAATTATTTAGCGCCATGATACGCTCTAAGGATTTTTGCAAATATGGATATTTATGTGAATATACTTTGTTGCGATCAATAATATTATAAATCCAATGCACTTCTGTCTTAACACGATCGGAAGACAAATACGACACAATGTCCCAATTATCTTCGATGTAATACGAAAATTTTCGCGATCGAATAATACGCGCTTTAAATATATGAGGTTGCTCTTCTTTTGTATTGAGCGTAATGCTGGTAAAACAATCCAATAAATCCCACCGGCGTAAAAAACTCATAAGTCCTTTTTCCAAATATCCAAACCTAGCCGTTACCAGATGCGCTTCTATCTGCCCTGTCTGTGTCAGATGTCGAAGCAGTGTAGCTCCTTGTGACGGAAACATGCTTGTTTCGTGCACTAATGCCCAAAGCGCTCGCTGCACAGCGGTTTTAGGCACAAAAAACTGAACTTTTTTTACACCAAATACGTGGTGCTTGATAAACGATATAGGAAATCGTGCCAATCGAGCAGGGTTATATGCCACTACTCCATCGAAATCTAAACCGACAATAATCTTTTTCTTCATGAAAGGATAATACCATAAGTAATCCACTTCAGAGAAAATAAAAAACGTACTCTCGGTGGAAGATTGACAGCCTGCCCAACTATCAATCCTCCACTCAAAGTACGTTAGTTACTTCAATGCTTTTTCTGTGTTTAGAATACTTTAAATACTCAAATGCATGACTTTGTCGCGAATTGCGGTGATTGTAGCGCGCACTTTTATCGTTGTCAATGAGTTATTAGATCAATGATTATTTTAAATATCAAATAAATATAGAAGATGAAAAAAAATCCAAATTAAATTGGATAGAATTGAGGCGTCACAAAAAGCTAATACATAAATATTAGCTTCAAAAAAATAGTTGACAAGAAATTATACTATTGTTATTGTTTCTCTTGATATCATTTCTAGTGCCCACAAAAAATGGTATCCGTTATAAAAGGCATTATTATTCGTAGCAGTAAGTCCCAAACCCAGAGCTAGCGGTAATGATGCTTTTTTAATGCAATTTTTTACTCAATTTTGAAGCTATTCGCTTCCCTTCTCCTTCAATACACCAGATCATCTAATGTTCGATTATAAAGTGAACACTGGTATACTCAAGCCCTTTTCCTTGAGCTTGAGAAGCTCCTTGCGCACATCAGCTTCATAGCTGCGCCTCTCCTTCTCAAATGGACTCATACGAGCCTTTTTATTGAATCCTAGGCCCCTTAGGATAGTCCCCAAACCCAAATCAAGCAGTTTCATAAATCTAGTTAACTACTTCGCAACCATTATGTCAAGCCCCATAGTTAATTTTACTTATCATAATAGATATCCTATAATTAATCTTTCATATTTTGGATTGTTACAGCAATGTAATTAAAATATATAAAAAAATGTGGATAACTTCTTAATAAACTATGTCACGAGAAAATCGTTTACCAGATGGGCATATTAGCGTTGCTGAAAATATGTGGGCACCCATAACCACGGGGTCAACCATTCACTCTGATGGATTTGATAGCTGTATACCTTCCGTTGTATATGTGAATCACCTACCCTTCGTCCCAACCCCCTACTTCATTCACATGACAGGATCTGACACATATAACAATTTTAAAAATCGCATAGGAATAGTGACCAAAGCATGTCTATTTGTAGGAATGGGTAGACATGAATACTGGAATAACTCACGAATCTTACGCGCTGAACAAATAAGCTCGCGATTCGCGGTACGAACGCACATACAACAAGTACATGAATTCAATAGCATCCAACTAGAAAATTCACTTATGAAATTTTATTTACACGGAAGACTTGTAGATGAGGCAAAAATTATCTAATTCGAGCAAAAAACAACTGTCCTGCGGGGGTCTGATGAATTTTTGTGATAATGACCGTCAATTCTTGACTAACTTTATCTTTTGCATTCTCTACCACCACCATGGTGCCGTCAGTCAGGTAGCCTACCCCCTGCTCTCGCTCTCTCCCCTCATGAGTAATCTTGATCATAAATTCCTCTCCTGCCACAAGAGCAACTTTCATAGCCTGTGCTAAATCGTTGAGGTTCAACACCCGCACTCCTTGCGCTCGTGCGATATGTGCAAGGTTAAAATCTACCGTAAGCAACGCTCCGCTCCACCGTTTTGCCAAAACGACTAGCTTACTATCCGCCTCTGTTGTTTCGGTAGGATCATCAGGAACAACTTTAAAGGTAATCCAAGGGTTTACTTTTTGACTTTTAAGTGCATTGATCATGTCCAAGCCCCGTCTACCCTTGGCTCGGCGCATAGGATCACTATCATCAGCGATATGCTGAACTTCACGGAGTATAAACTGCGGAATAACCAGCGTTCCTGCAATAAACCCACTATTTACAACCTGCAAGATTCTACCATCTATCAACACGCTACTATCGACAAGCATAGGGTGCTCCCCTACAGACTCTTTTGTTGAATCAACCACCTTGTGCTCAAATGGTCGCCTCGAAATTTGACCCAAGGCTGTGAGGCTTTTTACTATCTCAGCCGCGAGTGCTTGCGTAAACTCACGGGTTGGCTTGGTTACCGAGCCAAAGTACGCCTTTCGAGCTGGCGCAACGTTTATAGACGTTTCTACTTTTTTAACTGGTGCCACCACTTTCTTTTTCATATCCATTAATTAGTGCTGAACAATTATACTATGAATCAGCTGGAAATACGCTGAAAAGCGATAAAGCAATTCCTATGCGAACATAGCTGCTACTTTAAGAAGCGATGGAGCATTTGATGGCGATATAACGCTCGAAAATCCTAATCGTTTTGCCTCTTTGACTCGCCTCTCTTCTGCGCCCACTCGTCGAACTTCTCCCAAGAGCCCCAACTCACCAAACACTGCACATTTAGCATCTACTGCTTTGTTTTTAAACGAAGACATGATGGCAAGTGCTACTGCTAAATCTGCAGAAGGCTCCTCAATTTTGAGTCCACCACTCACGTTCACAAAAATATCAAAGCCTCCCATAGGGAGATTTAATCGTTTCTGTAAAATGGCGACGAGCAGTTGCAATCTATTATATTCCACACCATTCCCTACTCTTCTTGGCATAGCAAGTTGTGTTGGAACGACCAAAGCTTGTATTTCGACGAGCATTGGCCTCGTCCCTTCCATAATTACCGTAACAACACTACCAGCAACATTTTTTACTCGATCTTGTAGGAATAGCGCCGAGGGATTGGATACTTCCCTTAGCCCTTCTCCTACCATTTCGAATATCCCAACCTCTTCTATAGCACCAAACCTATTTTTGAGTGTTCGCAAGATTCTCGCATTTGCAAATCGTTCTCCCTCAAGATAGAGCACTGCATCGACCATATGTTCTAATACTTTTGGCCCAGCAATCGCTCCTTCTTTGGTCACGTGTCCAATGATGAGTACCGGTATACCCTGCGCTTTGGCTGCAGCGATAAGAAGTTCTGCGCTGTGCCGTATTTGCCCGACAGAACCTGCCATACCATCTAGTGCGCTTGAGGATAGTGTTTGTATAGAATCCACGATAACCAAAGGAATCGCACCCTTGGTCTTTACCGTCTCTCCGATTATAGAGAGTGCGCCGATAATCGACTCTACGTTTGTTTCTGCAAGGATGGCTATGTTTTCTCCCTCGATACCCAACCGTTTTGCACGAAGCTTCACCTGCTCGGCAGACTCTTCACCTGAGACATATAAACCACCCACTTTACCAATAACATGAAGAAGTAATGTAGACTTCCCAATTCCAGGATCTCCAGCCAACAGCGTCACACTTCCCGGTACGATTCCCCCACCCATGACTCGGTCAAATTCATCATATCCGCTCTTTAATCTATTTTTCTCAATGTGTTTAACGTCGGAAAGTCGCTGTGGCACCGCCCCTGTCTTACTCTGGAGTGCTGCTTGTGCAACTCCGGCGGCAGACACGTCCTTTACTGTTTCGATAAGACTGTTCCAAGTGTCACAATTCGGGCATTTCCCTAACCAGCTTGGAGATTCATACCCACATTGTTGGCACACATAAGAAGTACGAAGTTTCATAGAGGTATTCTACACTAAAGGTGTCACCATGCCCAATCAAAAAATTATTCACACAGCCATTCCATGCCCACGTTTCCTAAGAGTGTACAAACCTGAGCAGGTAATCGAAAACGATTTATCGCCGGAGAATCTATATGGGTGGCGGAATTAGTAAATGCATTTATTTGTGAAAGGATACTATCATATGCCACATCATACAAAGCACCACCTATAGCTGCAGGGGCTGCTATTAAACTTTCTGTAGTGATTGATCCAGTTTCAGGATCTGATATTAAGGACTGGAAAGATCTTGGACTCGGTATAGCAGGAGTTACAGTAGACTCAGGATTAGATATCAAAGCTGGATCGTCCGATGGCGCTGTGATTATGCCTGTCGTAGTAATCGATGGCGATAGTATTGGTGTTGTGATTAAACTAGGACTCACACTTGGAGATATAGTTGTAGTAACACTTGGAGATATAGTGGTGCCAACGCTTGGAGAACTTGCCACGGTTGTCGTCACCTTAGAAGGAATCGGTGTTGAGGTATTAGTTGGACATACATTGTATGGATCAGTACAAGTTGTACCGAGTGTCTGCCCCAATAAATATGATTGACGAGATGCCAATAATGTCGCTAGAGCAAGAAATAAAAGTACAACAAACCAAATAATCCCCCATAATTGATCATTCTTCTTAGCTTTATGCACTACTTTTCGACGATGAATTCGTTTCTTCATAATAAACCTTACAAACTAAGCATACGAGCCAAACGTGTTAGAGTCAATACAAGCAAGAAGTAATAGTTACGCTACAGTTACGGGTGTTTTGGTAGAGACAATTGTCTCAGTAAATGCTTTCCGAGGAATGATAAAGCAGGTACTATCTACAGCTTCATGCTCTGCATATCGAGCAACACCCAAAGGTCTCCCACCAAGTTTGGCAATTTGCTCCGCTTCAGTTGCATTGAGCGTATTGTCCGCATCGTGAGATGCCCATACGGTCACCGCTCGCACATCTTGATATTTCTTTTCTACATCAAAAACAAAAACTTTTGACAACGCTTGTTTCGTTGCACTCATCTCTAGATATGGGTTCGTCGCACTATGGAGTCCAAATGATGCGTATTCAACTACAGCCCCATCATCATATGGACGCTGATTGTTCTCTTGTAACCATTTATTTACTTTGTCCATATGATCTGGAGCATAAACATTCACAAACCCTTCAACATTTTCTGGTTTTGAATAATCCCCGTCTCTAGCACCATATAACCATAAGTTTTTCACATTAGCAAACCATTCTTGATTGGACTCTGTGGGGTTACCAGTAAACGAAACCATCCCATCACTAGACATTGCCATAGTATTGAGATTGGTAAGAACTGCGTCAAATCGAGGGAGATTATGCTCTGTTACGGGAACTAGTGAAATAGGCTCGCGAGAAAGTGCTTCTCTCATCTGGGCTCGAAAACCCATTGCAGGTGCTGTTTCTGGCATAACGTATCTATTATCGATAACCCATTGGCTTTTCAGTCAAAGTCATCGAAAGGCTAATTTTGCGCTGATCAGGTTTAAGATCTTCTACTAAACATGTGATTTCATCTCCTGCTTTTGGCTCGGCTCCAGGCGCTACTTTACTTATATGCACCAATCCCTCAACTCCAGGTGACAATTCTACGAAAATTCCATATGGGGTCACTCTTGTAACTTTTCCAGTCACATTGGTATCTTTTTCGAACATATCCAAAACATGCTCCCAAGGATCTGGTAATAACTGTTTTACAGATAGTGTCACTTTACCGCTCGCTGCGTCGACACCAATGATTTTTACCTTCATGGTATCACCAGTTTTCAAATATTGATTTGGATCATCCACTTTTTCCCATGCGATTTCAGAAATATGAATAAGGCCTTCTATTTCATGCTTCGTTCCTTCTTTTTCAACTCCGAATTTAGCAAATGCACCAAATGGAGCAACTCCAGTGATTGTTGCATCAACTGTAGTATCTACAGGAACGACGTCCAACAATTCTTTTTGCTTAAACAGTGCCGCCTCTTCTGCAATTGCGCGTTGTGAAAATACTAAACGATTACTTGCAGCATCCACTTCTACTACTTTTGCACGAATTCTGCGACCTGAAGACTTATCGAGTTGCTTAGAAAGAGTTGAATCCACCTGAGAAAGTGGGATATATCCACGAAGCCCACCGTAATCTACGAGTACCCCACCACGCACAGGCTCTCGAAGTACGACTTCCACTGCTTCTCCACTCTTTTGGATGTCAGATAACTGAGTCCAGCGTTTATCAAGCAAAGATTTACGAATAGATAAAACGCTTTGTCCACGATCATTTTCTGCGACGATTACTTGAGCTACAACTTTATCCCCTACTTTCAGCTTCGAAAGCATGTCTTTGTAGGTTTCAATTTCTTTATCCATCACGACACCTTCTGTTTTACTGCCTGTGTCGATAGCAATTTCTCGAGATGAGATGCGCGTAATAAGTCCTTCGACGACATCGCCTTTTCTCAAGCCTTTGAGGGTATATCCAGTTCCTGCCAATAACTCTTCCATGCTTGTTGCGGCGTGGGATGATTTGGCTGCTTTAGGAGATTGTACAGTTGGAGAATCAGTTTCTGGTGCTTTTGGTTCTTCTGTTTTTTCTTTAGTTACTGCTTTTTTTGGCATTCACAATATCCACCTTTCATTAGGGATATGGGGATTATACACGGTACAATGGGATTTCTCAAGAAGTAGGACTCACCGCTATAACATCAAGCCCAGACTTAATCTTCCCTACTGCCTCACGCATAGTGTCGACACTTGCTGGAGATGTAGTCTTTTCCATTTCATCAAGCTTGCTATTCATGTTTTGCTTAAACGTCTTCAGTATTAAATTAAATTGTTGATCGTATTCAGAAATGATACTTCCTAATTGCTCTCTGTCTGATTCAGAAAATGTAGCCATAGCAGAAAGGATCTCCACTTTCTCATCCGAGGTAAAAAGCGCGGTATTTTTCACTTTTTGAATTAAATCACTCATGTTTCAGCACCATTCCTTACTGTATGGATCTCATTTGGTTGTAGCCTTCAAACACATTTCGAGCTCCAGCCACCATCGGTGGCGTCCACCCAGCCATAGCGAATATACCACCAAGAAGCTTATCTTCTTTCTCAAGTTTTGGCAAAGTATTGTCAAATTTATTTGCTAACTTATCATAAATATATCCAACAAGCTCTGAGCCCGCCACTGCGCCACCAACAACACCAACTACACCAAGACCCATAGACATTGCCCCTGCTCCTATCGCAGACATTCCTAATGCGGTCCCAATTGCATGCCCACCTAACCCTCCACCTGCCCAACCGACAAACGCACCAACGCCATTTATAAAGCTCAATCCCCAACCCCACAGCAACTGTTTGGCTCCAATCTTTCGAAGCTCTGGAGCAGTCAGCCCTTTCATGCGATCTCGTGCTTGCTGATTTGCAACTTTTTCCGCTTGCGTTGCGCGAGCTGCTTCCTGCTTCCAATGCTCATAAAACACCTTTTGCTGCTCATTGGGAGCTGCAGCTTCATTATTATGTGCAATTTGCTTTAATTGTTCATTCATAGGGTTATGTTCCTTCATATGGAGGGTACTATAGCCCCAACCATATTGTCAACTAATTATAGTCGATTTGTCATATAAAATACATTTCTATTATGGTAAACGTCGCGTCAGCATGCTATAATAGGTATCAAATGAATGCAATTATTACTCCAGAATCCCTCTATGATTTGTTGAAGTCAAAAAATTCCGTTACTCTTATTGATATTCGTACTCCATCTGAGTTTTCTACGTGGTCGCTCTACGACAGCGTCAATATTCCCCTCAAAGACATAGATCACAAAGCGTCAAAGCTACCTAAGTCTCATCCTGTCATTACCTTTGGAGACGACACAAAAGATGCAAAAGTTGCTGCCGAAAGATTGATCAAACGAGGATTTAACGCACGAGCATTGGAAGGTGGACTCAAAGCATGGAACAACATCTATGACATAGCCACCGTTCTGGATAAACGATCCACGCTTACCGTCTATCAAGTTAAACGCCTTGGAAAGGGTTGCCTTTCCTATATGGTGGTGCTTCCAGATAAAGTATCTACGATTATCGTTGATCCCGCACAACACATAGACATGTACATCAATCACATAAAAAAACACTCTCTTAAGCCTATCGCCGTTTTAGATACCCATGTGCATGCAGATCACATATCTGGCGCACGATTACTTGCAAAAAAATTCCATATCCCCTACTTACTACCCAAAGAAACAAAGGTAGCATTTTCATTTGAACACATGGAAAAGCTCTTGCCCAAACTTGCAACAGACGCAACCGTGTCAATTATTCCAACTCCAGGACATACACCAGAAGGTGTTGCCTTGCTACTCGATGACACATTTTTACTCAGTGGTGATACGCTTTTTATCGATGCTATCGGTAGATGTGACGATGGGATAAAAGCAACAGATACAACGAAGCAATTTTACACTTCTCTTTCGACACTTATGAGACTTCCAGAAAACATCCAAGTTCTTCCAGCACATACTGCACAACCTATGATGCCGGGAGCAGCACGAAGCGCCAATATGCGCTATATCATATTATTTAATCCACTCAAAGATATGCGCACTGCTGAAGCGTTTGTAGAATTCCAACAAGAGCACGCCACACCTATCCCATCAAACTTTGTACATATTATGACTATTAATACGGGTAAAAAATCAGCGCCAAAAAATACCGATGACCTAGAATTCGGACCCAACTCTTGCGCGCTCAATCTTCCAGAAGAAGAATAAATTTCCCAAGTAGCCACAATGGATACGTCACTACGTTACTGACCATCAATGGATACGTCACTTCGCTCCTGACCATTGATGACTACTAAGCTCACAATTAGGAAATTGTTCACAAAGTAGCCATCAAAAATCCCGCATGGGGTGCGGGATAAAAGATATTCGCTTACGCAAATAAATAAGTCAACGAATGATTTAGCGATGTGACTCCTTGAGTCCCCCGGCCTCGACCTATCTTCCCGGTTCCTTTAGAAACAGGTATTGTCAGCGCTAGTATGTTTCACTTCCCTGTTCGGAATGGGAAAGGGTGGTGCCATACTGCTTAAGAGACCGAAAGGCTCAAGGAGCGAAACAAAAATATGTTTCGCGCGATAGCCATCATAATACAAATACATAGGTAGTTGCCACATAAGGGAGAATGTTCAATCAAACCATGGCGTCATTCTCGTCTCGGAAACAGTCTCCCGAGGTTTAACCCTCAGGAATCCTTTGTTCCCCACAACTTCGACCGATTAGTACGAGTTAGCTAAACACCTTGCGGTGCGTACACTTCTCGCCTATCAAACCCGTCATCTACGGGTGGTCTATAACGATTCCTCATCTTGGGGAGGGCTTGGCGCTTGAGATGCTTTCAGCGCTTATCCCGTCCAGATCTAGCTACCCTGCGTTGCCAGCACGAATGCTTAACAACAGGCACACCAGGGATCTGTCCCTCTAGGTCCTCTCGTACTGTAGAGAGCTCCCCTCAAGAATCAATCGCCCACACTGGATAGAGACCGACAAATTTGTTACACGTCATAATTATCAATTAAATATGAACGTTGTGTTAATTAAAACACTCTGCATGTCGCCATGCAGTTCGGACTATATCTTCTCCGACGTTACGTCGAAGTCTGACATGTAGTCTCTGAGGGTTTCCTTCGACTCCATTCCGTAAACGGAATTTCGCTCAGGATCTTCCCTGCTGATTGTCTGCACCAAACGATTATTACGATCACTCGTACGTTTGGATACTCAGAGTTTCCAGCAAATAGTCAGATTTATTCCGTTACGTTACGCATGTAACGGAATACTTTCGCATATATAACAGTTTTATATTAATCTCGATGGGATTCGTATATGAACATCGGAAAGTGGACAGCTCATTGTGATGGGGTCTAAATTCCACCACGGTCTACTGTCTTACGACGTTCTGAACCCAGCTCGCGTACCCTTTTAACCGGCGAACAGCCGGACCCTTGGGACCTTCTCCAGCCCCAGGATAGGATGAGCCGACATCGAGGTGCCAAACCGCCTCGTCGATATGGACTCTCGGAAGCGATCAGCCTGTTATCCCCGGAGTAGCTTTTATTCGTTA
>JAGORV010000061.1 GCA_018062625.1 Candidatus Woesebacteria bacterium | reverse complement strand
TCCCAGTACCGGTGCAGGTGGATGGACCGTCGCTTCGGATTTATCTACTGTGCTGGCTACGACCTACATACTTGCTATTCCATCAGATCCCAAAGGTGCGACACAACCGTACATGTATAAGGCAACGGATATTTCAAATGGTATATATTATGGATATTGTATAAGCTCGTTGCTTGAAACGGAAAATCCAACTGATACGTGTACGCCATATACCGGACAAACCTTTGGCATAAAAAATCCATGATCGTCTTGCATTCTTCTAATCGTCTAGATCGACAGGCTGGTTATACCCTTTTTGAGCTTATTGTTTCCATTGCGATTATCTCGATTGTATTTGGCCTTGCAATAGCTGCATACAACACATTTAACAAGCGAGAGCGATTACGACAAACAGGCTTAAATTTTAAAGCGAACTTACGGTTTGCTCAAACCAAGTCGCTTTCGGCAGAAAAACCAACGAGCGGATGTACAACCTTTTCTGGCATGCGTGTAAGTTTTACGGTAAATTCATATTCGATTGTTCATCTATGTACTGAGGGCGCTGTTGGGACATCTATAGATACTACATTGCCTACCGATATTACCTTCTCCCCTACCCCAACGACATTTACGTTCCTACCACTTTCTCGATCTACTTCATTGCAGTCAGGTCAAACGATAGTATTAACCAATGGGGTCGCTTCCTACACACTCGTAATTTCTGGTGGTGGAGATATAAGCGATTTGGAATGACAGAATACACATGAAAAAAGGATCGCAGCGCGGACAGACATTATTAGAATTGATCATCTCCATTGGCGTGGTGGTGTTTGTCATGTTGGGATTAGTTGTGGCAGTAACTTCATCGTTACGATTTAGTCAGGCGAGTCGAAATCGAAGTCGCGCGGTGAAATATGCACAAGAAGCTATAGAAATTACTCGGCAACTACGTGACGCAAATCTTTGGGATACCTTTTTAGGTTATACAAACATGACCTCAAAAGTGTGGTGTTTGAGCAAAGAGCGAGTTTGGACGGTGGAAGATGGAAACTGCACACCACTTGATGGAGTGTATACACGGAACGTAACGTTGACATGGGACGATCCTAGAGTGATCGTAAACGTAGATGTGAGTTGGCAAGATGGAAGTCGTGTATTACATAGTCGGTTGGATACCTATTTAACACAATGGAAGTAAACAGATACATATGCAGATATTCCTAAAAAAAATTGTCAAAGTATCCAGTGGATTCACGTTGTTAGAATTGATTGTATCCGTAGCTGCTATAGCGCTCATGAGTACGGTATTGAGTCAAATATTTTTTACCACACTAAAAACAAACACGCGGACAGAACTGTTAAAAGAAGTGAAACAAAATGGAGACTTTGCTCAAGAGTCTCTGACTCGTCTGATTCAAAACGCGCAATCGTTGAAAACCATTTGTGACACTGTGGGAGTAGAAAGTTCCTCAATCGAGATTATAAATCCAGATGGGAACACAACAACGCTTACTTGTGTTGATGATGGTGATGTGGCGCGTATGGCTTCAGTGAGTGCTAGTCAAACAGAATATTTGACGTCAACAAACGTGACGTTGGGAGCAAATTGCACAACGTCCAATTTTACATTTGTTTGTAAAGGCGGTACTGCTGTACCTAATAGTCTATCTATATCGTTTACTCTTTCCCATGTAAATTACGATACATTTAGTTCAACTTTTCAGACTACGGTAACGACGAGAAATGTTATACGGTAACAGCACTTGTCAAACATCTGTTGAGTTCTCTACAATGAATATGTATATGTCTGCACAATCTAAAAAAGTTACGCAATCTGGTCAGATGCTATTGATCACTATTTTAGTGCTTACGATAGCAACCACGATTGGACTCTCACTTATCGGACGATCTACACTCGACGTATCTATGACCAATCAGCTAGAGGATTCATCTCGTGCCTTTAGCGCTGCTGAGGCAGGAGTTGAACAAGCTCTTCATACGGGTCTTGGAACCGGTAGCCCACAGGTGCTTACCGCAGGGAGTGGAATTACGTATGATGTTTCTGTGGGTGTAGTGGGAGGTGCCACAGGGGTATATCAGATAGCGCGAAAAACGCCAAGAGGTGTGACAGAAACATTGTGGCTCGTCAATCATAACGATGATGGCACGATTGATGAAACCAGTTCCTATAGAACCAATACATTAAACCTTTGCTGGAGTCAGGAATTGGTTGTTCCAGCACTCGTTGGAACAGTATTGTATAAAGAAGGTGTAGACAGTACATATAAAGTTGTTAAATTTGCATACGATCCAGATGCTGCAAGTCGAGCGAATAATTTCACAAGTTCGGTGAGCGCGGTAAACGGCTGTGGTCTGGGAAATTATTATCAGGTTTCGGTAGACTTTTCTGCTTTGGGAATTTCTCTTTCTGGAGTAAATCAGGATACGTTACTTGAGTTGAGGCTTCGACCTGAATAT
This sequence comes from Candidatus Woesebacteria bacterium, assembly GCA_018062625.1. Lineage (GTDB taxonomy): Bacteria > Patescibacteriota > Microgenomatia > UBA10105 > UBA927 > UBA927. The sequence goes on along the minus strand of JAGORV010000061.1, from coordinate 741 downwards.
GCGGATACAACTATCGCGGTAGATTCTGGACTGACTGCATTACCAAAACAAGGTAAGCTTATCCAGTCTGTTGGAAAAGCGGCTTCTGGAGTGACTCGTAAAGTAGTGGTGTATCAGCAATACAGAACCGCAGGGAGTATTTTTGATAATGTCATATTTAGCCAATCGTCTTTTGGACATAATTGATCGCATGAATTATTGTATGTAGTATTCTGCCCATATGAAATCATTACTTGGATTAGACATAGGATCACATAGTATAAAGCTGATAGAAATAGCCAGATCTGGTTCGACGAATACACTATTGGCAGCAGGAAGTATTCCCACACCTCCAAAAGCACTTAGCTCCCCTCTTGAGGGAGACAGACAGGCCATTGCCGCAGCAATTCGACAACTCATACATGACACTGGAGCGAAATCGAGTTCAGTGGCGTTGGCTCTCCCTGAGTCACAAGTGTTCACGCGCGTTATTCAAGTGCCCGCACTGTCATCTCGAGAGCTCACGAGTGCCATCTCGTGGGAAGCAGAACAATATATTCCTTTGCCATTAGATCAAGTCAACATAGACTACTCAGTATTGCGAGATGCAAAAGAAACGGGAACGGATAAAATGGACGTATTACTTGTGGCTTGCCCAAAGACACTTCTGGAAAAGTATTTGTCGATTATAGAAATGGCAGAGCTTATTCCTGTGGCTGCAGAAACAGAAATCATCGCTACTTCTCGTGCGCTCGTTCGATC
>JAGORV010000060.1 GCA_018062625.1 Candidatus Woesebacteria bacterium | reverse complement strand
TTTTACGAACCATTTCCGACAAATTTGGGAAGTCTGACGAGTATGATAACTCCATTAAATGAGAAAGAGCAAGCCTTGGTCGTACAAATCGGTAACTTTCCGCTACTAGCTCAAGGTGGAGGAGCATTGCCACTTCCTGCTATTGGGGTTGCTAAGCCTAATCCTTTTTCTCCATAAGATCCGGTCTTCGTTTAATCGTTTTTTTCTTTGCCTCATCTTGTCTCCATGCCTCAATAACTTTATGGTTTCCAGATAGCAACACGCTGGGGACAGTTTGCTTTTTGTATACCTCGGGTCTGGTGTATTGTGGATATTCCAAAAGATTTTCGCTAAACGACTCATGTATCGTGGCATCTGCTTTTGCAAGCACATTTGGAAGTAAGCGTGTGACGCTATCCACGATAGCCATAGCGGGTATTTCTCCGCCTGTCAGCACATAATCCCCTATAGAAATTTCTTCAGAAACGAGATCACGTACACGCTCATCTACACCTTCATAGTGACCACAAATTAATATCAGATGATCAAAATTGGTAAGCTCGTGAGCTTTCGCTTGTGTATATGGGGTTCCTTGCGGATCCATGAGTACCACGTGTGCTCGTTTACCTCGTACTGATTTTTTGGCGGCTGAGATTGCACGGTCTACCACATCAACTCGAAGTATCATACCAGTGCCCCCGCCGTATGGATGATGATCGACGCTTTTGTATGCATCGGTCGAAAAATCTCGCATATTGATACATCGAACGGTGATTTGTTTTTTTGCTATGGCGCGTTTGAGTATAGAGGATCCAAATGGTCCATCAAACATGTCAGGAAATAGCGTGAGAATAGAGATTATCATGAATTTACTCCTATACGAGTTAACAGTTAACTGTTAACAGTCTCTTCTGTTGGGGGTGTTTCTTCAAATAGCGTCACATCGATATAGCAATTGTGCTTGACCGCTATGATTTTCATAAGATCACGAATTGCTTTTATGATTCGGCCACTTTTGCCGATAATTTGACCCATATCATCTGCGTGAACATGGATAGTCAGTACGGTTGTTTCACCGTCCATAGTTTCATCTATGACCACACTTTCTGGATGGTCTACAATGGCTGAAACTAAATAATGGAGAGTATCTTTCATGAAGGTTTGACAATAAGCTTGGCGACACCGTTGGTGACTACTGCTCCTTTGGATACCCAATAATCTACACGTGCCTGATCAAGTTTCATTTCTGCTGGTTTGACTTGAGGATTATAAAATCCCAAAATCTCGACTGGCTTCCCATTGCGTCGTTTGCCCTCTTCTATGGCTACGATACGGAACATTCGTCGATTTCTGGCGCCTGTTTGTGCTAAACGTATTTTTAACATGTAGGATATTGTATCACGCTTTGGGGTACTTCTCAAGGCCACTGGCTGCTGCGTTTTGTTCTGCTTCTTGTTTGGACTTTCCATGACCGGAACCTATGGCCTTGTCCCCTACTACCACCTCTACCCAAAACACTTTGTCATGATCTGGTCCTTCGCTCTTTATGACCTTATAGGTAGGAGAAAGTTTGTTAATCCCTTGGGTAAGTTCTTGAAGTAAGCTTTTGTAATCTACATAGCTTTTTGTCTCGATAATGGCTTCGGTTTTAGGAAAAAGTACGTTGGTTAGAAATGTGGTAGCCGCTTCTACTCCCTGATCAAGGTAGAGAGCGCCTAATAGCGCTTCAAAACTGTCAGCGAGCAACGATATGTTTTGACGTCCTCCCGAGGATTCTTCTCCTCGACTCAAAAGAAGCATATCTCCCAAGTGTAGGGTGGTTGCTACATCTCCTAGACTTTGTGTTTTCACCAACGTAGAGCGAATATTGGTCAAAATGCCTTCTGGAAATTTAGGATAGGTCCGATACAAAAACTGAGAGGTGCAAAATGAAAGCACTGCATCACCTAAAAACTCTAATCGTTCATTGGATTCGCGAAATTCTTTGGATTCATTGAGATATGAACGATGAACAAACGCTTGTTTAAGCAGTGACTGATCCTGAAACGTGATGCCTATCTGTTGTTGTAATTCTTCGATGGTCATATGTGTTTGAGCACTGTGCCTAGTACCCCATTTATAAATTGCGCACTATGTTCATTTCCAAATGACTTTGCAAGCTCTACAGCTTCATCTATGACTACTTTTGGTGGTTCTTTTTTTCCAAACGCTAATTCCCACACAGACAATCGTAATATAGAAAGATCGATTTTTGAAATTTTATCTATTGGCCATTCAGGAGCTGCGCGGACTATTTGTTCATCCACAAGGCTAAGTTGATCGATGATGGGAGCGATAGCTTTGCTGGTTTTGGTTCTGAAGCTATAACTGAAAAGGAGTTGCATCTGCTTGATGCGTCTAACGTGTCGAGGATCTTGGGCGGTTTTCATGAATACTCATTCAAAAGTATCAAACGCATCAAAAAGTATTTTTTGAAGCCTGTGACACCTTTTAAGGTTATGCTGATTTTTTCTTTGTCTTTACTTTTTTGACTACCACTGCTTTTCCACCGTAGAAACCACAGTTACCACATACGCGATGTGGAAGTCTCAAACTGCCGCAATTGGCGCATGTCATGGATAGCGGAAGCGTTAATTTCAACGCTGCGCGTCGTTTACCTTGTCGTCGTGTCGAATGTTTGCGTTTTGGTAGTGGTGCCATAGTTAACTCGTTATAGAAGCAATTTTACTCTGTTTTAGCCGCTCTCTCAAGAGGGGAAACGATTCTAGGCTAGAATCGTGGCTAGTGAGTGTATTCACTGCACGTCGAACATCAGCAATAAGCGCGCTGTCTGTGATTTGAGCGACTTTCAGATTGGGAATGCCGTGTTGGGCTGTTCCATAGATTTCTCCAGGTCCTCTTAGCAGCAAATCAAGTTCCGCAAGTTCTGGCCCGTTGTGAATTGTTTCCATGGCTTTAAGTCTTTTGAGCGTCAATTCTTGTGTATTTTCGGTAAACAGCAAGCAGTATGAGTCTAAATCGCTTCTGCCGACTCGACCCCTGAGCTGGTGAAGTTGAGATAAGCCAAATCGATCTGCCGCTTCGATAACCATGATAGTTGCGTTGGGGATATCGATCCCCACTTCAACGACTGGAGTGCTTACGAGTATGTCTATTTTTTTATTACGAAATCTATCGAGTATGGCTGTTTTTTCTTTTGGCGCAAGCCTGCCGTGCAAAAGACCGATAGAAAGTTTTGGAAATA
>JAGORV010000019.1 GCA_018062625.1 Candidatus Woesebacteria bacterium | reverse complement strand
TTACCTAAATTCAACTCTGCACTTAGAGATGATAAGAGTTATTTATATGTAGGTTTTACTCTCGCAGAAGAACTTCCACGTATTCTTTGGTTACGCAAAGGAGAAGTATCTGTAATTACAAAAAATAAGAAAAATAAAGTATATGGGCCATTTCAGTCACCGTTGGCATTACGTAGTTTAATGCGATATCTACGAAGCGTCGTACCATATTGTACGCAAAAACAACGAAGTGGCAAACCGTGTTTCTACACCCATATTGGACTATGTGATCCATGTCCATCTTCTATAGTTTCCATGATTGGAGACGTTCGAACGCAAGCTGCAAAAAACTATCGAGGAAATATACACAAATTACAATCAATTTTTGAAGGACATGCAACCACCGTTATAAAAAGTTATGAAAAAGAAATGCGTGCTCTTGCCCAAGCACAAAAGTTTGAACAAGCTCAGATCATAAAGCACCGTATCGATACAATGTATCGCGTGTCTCAACAGCGTTATGATCCTGCTATCTTTCTTGATCGTGGTGCGGGTGATGTATACGCAGAAGAATTAAATGCGCTACAGGGTGCTTTAGTGCCGTATTATCCTCAACTCACAAGATTATCTCGTATAGAATGTTACGATATTTCTCAGTTAAGCGGAACATCAGCCGTTGGCTCTATGGTTGTGTTATCTGATGGGCGACCAGATAACAAAGAATATCGAAAATTTCGCATCAAAACGGTGAAGGGAATATCCGATGTTGCCATGATGGCAGAGATGCTGACACGTCGTTTTTCGCATCCTGAGTGGCCCCCAGCAGACTTTATACTTGTGGATGGTGGCAAAGGCCAAGTGCATACCGCAAAAACCATTATGGAGGCTCACAATATTCATATCCCGATGGCGGGTCTTGCGAAAAGAAACGAAGAAATTATTCTGCCAAACGGCAAAGAATATATAGTGCTTCGGTTGCCACTTTCCGGTAAAGCGATAAAAGTGGCCCAAAGAATTCGTGATGAAGCGCATCGATTTGCCATCACCTACAACAGATTATTACGGTCTAAACGATTACTTGCAGTTTGACCTGAACCTGTCATGACTGATACCATTGAAGCACGAAAATGAAATACCTTGTACGAGTATTTTTATTTCATAGTTTTTCTTTGTGGCTCGTGTCACAAATACTACCAGCTCTATCCATACATGGTGGATGGACGGTTATGTTATTTGCGGGGCTTATTTTGAGTCTACTCATGCTTTTGGTCGCTCCTATTCTTCGGATATTATTTATCCCTATAAACATCATTACTTTTGGCCTTATGTCATGGGCAATAAATGTGATTGTTCTTTGGCTGTTAACTATTTTCGTGCCCAATGTCACGATTTCCGCATGGACGTTTCCTGGTACTTCTTGGGCAGGATTTGTCATCCCAAGCATGAGATTGTCTTATGGACTAGCCCTTATCGTTGTTTCTTTGGCTGTTTCATTTTTAGTAAATGTATTTCATGATATTTCAGAGCATTAAGATATGATAAAACCTATATTGAAAAAGAAAATTGTATGTATTGGTGGGGGTACAGGTACATTTGTGGTTTTGCGAGGATTGAAGCAATATCCATACGGACTATCTGCAGTCGTGTCTATGAGTGACAGTGGGGGTTCCAATAAACGACTTCGTGATGAATTTGGATTGTTGCCTACATCGGATCTTCGGCAGTGCCTTGTAGCACTTGCTGACGAAACGGGAGGCGTAGGCCTGCTTCGTAAACTTTTTATGTACCGGTTTGAAAAAGGAAATGGAATAGCGGGTATGACATTTGGAAATCTTTTTATGGCGGCATTAACCGATATCATGGGTTCACAAAAAGATGCTATACGCCAGACGGGGAAAGTACTTCGCATAAAAGGTGCGGTGATTCCTGTGACCTTTACCGATACCAACCTCGTGGCTACTTATGAGGATGGAACGGTAGTGACCGATGAACATCATATAGACGAGCCGGAACATGATGGGAAGCTGAGTATTACCAAATTGGCGCTTCAACCCGAAGCTACTGCAAATCCAGATGCAGAGCAGGCGATACTCGATGCAGATTTGGTTATTATCGGACCTGGAGATTTGTATACGAGTGTATTACCAAATTTATTGGTACAGGGAGTACCAGAAGCACTGAAAAAAACAAAAGGAAAAGTAGTGTATGTGATGAATCTGATGACAAAATTTGGGCAAACATATAATTTTACTGCAAAAGACCATATTCGCGTACTAGAGTCATATATTGGTAATATCATAGACTTCGTGGTGATTAATAATTCTCCATTACCCAAAATGGCTCTGGATGTCTATGCCAAATACAACGAACAACAGGTGACCAATGATTTACCAGAAAGTGCATCGTATCAGGTTATCGCAGCACCATTGGCAAGTAGATCGCTCTATGAAAAATCGCAAACAGACGTGTTAGTTCGAAGTCTTATTCGTCACGACAGTGATGCGCTTGCACAATCACTTGTTAGTCTCATAGAAAGGAGTACTGTATGAATCCGATATTAGGAACGTTGCATATTCTCGCAGCGGTGTCGCTTATTGGACTTATTTTGCTACAAAGTAGCAAAGGAGGTTTTGGTGGTGGAGTAGGCGGGGGTGAGTTTTATCGCACAAAGCGAGGAGCGGAACGCGTAGTGTTCACTTCTACTATAGTTGTAGCCTGTATATTTTTGATTACGTCGATTTTGAATGTCGTAATTCGATAACCTAAAACGTATGGCTCTATTTTCGTCTACGCGACTGTTTTTTTTGGTTGCCATTGAATTGGCGAAAAAATATACAAGATCATTGATACTTGGGTTTTTTGTTGGACTCCTAGCATCGCTACTTTTTTGGAAAATTTATCCAATTTTGTTTGTCACATGGCTTCAACCTATAGATCGTATTGGGCTCGTAGGGGATTTTACCCCGACGACGCTTCCAACAAGCGTACAAAATCTTATCAGCCGTGGGCTTACAGAAATATCTTCGGACGGTACGGCGATCCCTGCACTCGCTGCAAGCTGGGAAGCTACCAACAGTGGAAAAACGTTCATCTTCACACTTCGCAAGGATCGATTTTGGCATAATCGCGCAGCCGTAAACGCACATGATGTCAATTACAATATTCGTGGCGTCACATTTGTGCCACGAGATAATGAAACCTTAGTTGCACACCTACAGTATCCATATAGTCCATTTCCTGCACTTGTTTCCAAACCAATTTTTCTTCCAGGCTTACAAGGATTTGGCACGTATGAGGTAAAAGGAATTAAATTACAAGGGGATTTGGTACAGTCGCTGAACTTATACCCGATGGATACAAGTACACATCGAGCGAAATATTACAGCTTTTATCGTACTGAATCTCAAGCTATGTTGGCATTTCAACTTGGAGATTTGACATCACTTGAGGACATAAGCACTCCTTCTGCGCTGGCAACATGGGGGAAAGTACATGTGGAAAAGAAGATAAAATATGATCGAGTCGTCGGTTTATTTTTCAATTTACACTCACCTATCTTTGGAGAAAAATCATCTCGACAGGGCTTAGCGTATGCTGTTCCAACACTTCCGTATGAGAGGGCAACATCACCAATAGCAAAAACTTCATGGGCATACGCAGAAAATGTACGTAAATACACCTATGATCCCGTACAAGCAAAGAAACTTATCGCCGAAAGTCCACTAGCATCTGTGTCTGGTGAATTAACGCTTACGACATTTCCATCATATCTGGATGTGGCACAATCCATAGCCACATCGTGGACCAATCTTGGCGTACCGACAAAAGTGCAAGTAACGAGTTCCGTACCTTCTGATTATGAAGTGCTTTTAAGTGGTCAAGATTTACCACCCGATCCTGATCAATATGCTTTTTGGCATTCGACACAAACACAAACAAATGTCACGGGGTATGTGAATGTAAAAATTGATAAATTGCTTGAGGATGGTCGGCAAGAATTAGATCATGAAAAGCGGGTAAAAATATATGCGGATTTCCAACGTCGATTGGTAGAAGATGCTCCTGCTGTATTTTTGTATTATCCTAATTCTTACACCATCACCCGCACTCGTTGAGGGTAGCAGCGTATATTTGGTACAATAGTCTTGCGCAAATGATCTTATTGCCCGCTTAGCTCAGTGGTAGAGCATTCCCTTTACATGGGAGTGGTCGGGAGTTCAAATCTCTCAGCGGGCACCACGTATTATCCTCGTCACTCTTGCTCCAGATACTTATTCCACGTATTCTGATGGTATGTCTAATCGCTGGTGGGTACCATATGGAATTATCACAGTCTTGCTTCTTCCGATAGTTCTGCCTTTGTATGCCAATACAATACTAGGTTCGGCTGATAATTTAGCGCACTTATTTCGTGTGGTGAATTTGGATCTCGCACTTTCTCAAGGGTACCTATGGCCTCGGTGGGCAGGATTGGAAGCGCATGGTTACGGTGCACCAATCTTTAATTTCAACTATATGTTGCCATATTATTTGGTGCGAACATTGTGGCACCTAACTGGAAGTCTATTACATGCATCTCAATTGTTCATGATGTTGACCCTGTTGGGATCTGCTTTTGGAATGTATGTTTTTGTCGCATCACTCTTTACAGTACCTGCAGCGATAGTAGCGGCTGTAGTCTATGCGTACATGCCATATCACCTCATGACTATTTACCTATACGGAGGGTATGGCGAGGCGCTTGCATATGTATGGGTGCCATTGTTGGCATATTTTTTTGTGAAGAATATAAAGCATCCTGCAAATCGCATCTACAGCATGGCATCAATTGTAATTCTTGCTTTGCTTATTCTCACGCACAATCTGTCTGCACTTATGGCTATACCATTTGTCTATAGTCTTATCTTTTTTGTATCCAGCCAGTTCACATATTTTCATCGAGTACGAAACGCGGTTTTATCTACGAGTGCTTCTATCCTTTTGACTGCATGGTTTTGGTTGCCCTCGATGTGGGAGCAACATCTTACAAAACTTTCTGTACTATTTGAAAAAGAAACGGCACTTCGAGGTTATTTTTTTCAGATTATTGCACCCATAGTAGAAAATAGTATTCTGGCGTTGCGATTTATACCACCTAGTTACTATTCGTATGCCATAGGCATTCCAACCATTTTTGTTGTTTGTATATCTTGTCTATTTCTTTTCCGTTCCAAAGCGTTAGGGAATATTTGGAAGCATGAGCATACTCGTATAGGAATATTGTATGTATGTTGGTTCGTCATAACTCTTTGTATGACTCGCGCATGGAGCGAGCCTATGTGGAAACTTCTTCCTGCACAAATGAATTTTCTCGCCTATCCATATAGATTTTTCTTTCTGAACTCGTTTACCGTTGCTGTGCTGGCAGGATTTGTCATAACAAGGTTGAGCGTGATATTGCCAATCAACATTCATAAAACGCTTAGAATCGCACTTGTCGCATTTGTGATCTGGCAAGGTGTTATTTATGCGCATCCCGATATTGATCGGTTTAGTTTTGGAGAACAATATTTCACCTACGAACAAACAGTCAGAGAAGCTCCATTTACACACAAAAATATGGGATATATTGAATTTATTCCAAAAACGGCTGATAGCGCTTTTATAAACGCCCTAGATGATGCGCCTATTCAATCTCCTCGAGCAGAAATCATATCAGGATCAGGATTGGTAACCATTCAAACACAAAAAGTTCAAGATTTATCATTGCATGTTCAGGCGAACGATACCATAAAGCTTCGAATAAACATATTATATTTTCCCGGTTGGGTAGGGGTAATACGAGGTGTGACCTATACACCAAACACAGACCGTGAGGGACGTATGGTATTTACTTTACCTCAAGGTGAGCATGATATTTCAATTCAATTTCGTGATACGCCTGTGAGAACTCTGGCCACCTATATAAGTATTATTTCACTCTGTGTGTTACTCGGGTTTATTGTTTTCGTTGTATCCAAAGATAGACTCCACAGCATAAGAGTGAAATCGTTGAGATGATCGCGCCTATATATAGCCAAATTGGGAGATAGTAAAACTCGATAGTATGCTCGCCTTTTGGTAGGGGGATTGCTAGTAGATGCTTCGCACCGAGTGTAGGAGTTGATTTTCCGTTTATTGTGGCTTTCCAATTTGCGTCATAGTTTTGATTTATGATGAGCAAATCATCGTCAGTAGTGGTCGCAGTCACCCTACGCAAGTTAGGAGAAAAATAAGTTTGGGTTGCAGTGCCTTTTTCTTGCTGAAAGTACACTTCACCTCGATAATCCTCGCTTTCTTTACACGTAGCATACGGCAAAAACAATACATTATCGAAACAATTTACATTTCCTTGGTTTTGCATAGTGAGTTCGTATTCCGAAATTTCATGAGAACAATGATTGGAAAAAGGCTGAGATAGATTGGGGTGGACAATTTTGATATTTCGCACCATTGGTAAAATGTGTTCCTTATGGAGATTTACATATAACAAATCTAGTCCAATACACAGTAAAAACAAACTGAAGATTATCGTCGCGACGTAGTGAGTCAATGCAAATTTACGAGTGATGTATCGCATACATACATCAAATCCAAATCCAAGTAGCAGTACTACTGGAACCATGAATATATATCGAAATCGATTTGCCACTCGTATCAACGACACCAGAGGCAACTCTTGTATGATTCCATATATATTGGGATATATGTTGGTACCAAAACTGATGATGAGAAATACGATCAAAATATAAGTTAGCCGAGAATATTTCGAGGATCGTTTGTACAATCCAAATATAAACAAAGCAAACAATACAAAACCTATATACATACCATTCTCATCTATTTGATAATTTACCCCTGTCAAGAAGCTTGAGTTTGATGTGGTTAGGCTTTTAATCATCGAAGAAGTTTGATCGCGTGATAGTAATGAGTAGGCTAAGCTGGTCAAACTGTATCCTCCAGTTTTTTCATAGTTATATACCACTGAGCTCGCATGTGTTAGAAGATCGATGGATGGGAGAAACTTTATGGCAGAAAAACAAATAAACAAAGTTAACACCCACACAAATTTACTCATTTCCCTAATATTTCTAGATTGGATACTGTAAATAATCGCAGATAATAAGACATATAAAACCACAACTGGTATATAGTGAAAACCACTTAGAAATATAAGACTGGTAAAAAATGCTGCCCCTATTGCATCACGAAACTTGCCTTCGTCTAAATAGTTTTCGAAGTACAAAAAAATATACGGTAGATATGCAATAGAGAGAAAATTAGTCATGCCTACTGTGAAAGGTAGGATATATAACCCAGACATCATGTACGCTTGACCTACCAACACACTCGCAAATGTGTTTAGTCCGTATCGTCTTCCTAATTTATAAAAACCAACGCATCCAATGGCGAAGTTGATAATAAACAGCGCAACATATCCCATGAAAGGTCCAAACAATACAAGTAGTGGTAAAAATACAGATAATATGTCACTTTCGGGTTCACCTATTACAGAGACACCTCCACATCGATAAGGATTCCAAGTTGGTAATTGGCCATAATGCAGAATGGTGTTACGTGCGGCCCCTGCCCAGCTTAAATGTAGTCGCCAGTCAAGGTGAGGTAAAAAATATGTACTTGGATTTCCTACAGAATGATAGACGAGGCTTATGATAAAAGAAATTCCAAAAATGAAAATTAGTAAATATCGGTAAGTGCGATTCATGTGTACGTATGAAGGTACAGTTTTACCTTGAGGCCGTCAATGTTGTGGATTACAGTCTCTATTGGGACAGAAATATTGTGGGTGTTTAACTCGCGTTCTTGATAAACTAGCCAGAATAAGAGAAAATAGTGCTTATCTCATGCCGAGATTGCCAACGTGGTCAAGGCGCATGTCTGAAGAACATGTTACCCGGGTTCGATTCCTGGTCTCGGCACATACACAGGGAATTATAAATTTGCGAGCGTGGCGAAACTGGTAGACGCGCAGTCTTGAGGTGGCTGTGCCGTAAGGCTTGGAGGTTCAAGTCCTCTCGCTCGCACAAAAAGAAAGAAGCTGTCATGGCTTCTTTTTTTTGTGGATACAGATATGTCTTACAAATGTTAGAGTTGACTAACATTATTAGAGTGGTTAATATTGTGCAATGAGCAAGAGTTTAGAAGAGGTGCATCGCTCCATCCCGATTGGTATCAATATTTCTAAATGGAAAAAATATTTGGCGTTTGCTGGGCCTGGATATTTAGTCGCTGTGGGATATATGGATCCCGGAAATTGGGCGACTGATCTCGCTGGAGGTTCTAAATTTGGCTACGCACTGTTGAGCGTTGTATTAATTTCTGGACTTATGGCGATGCTGTTACAGCATCTAGCGCTTAAACTGGGGATTGCTACAGGAAAAGATCTCGCTCAAGCTTGTCACGATCATTTTTCCCCATCGGTACGCAAAATACTCTGGATACTTGCAGAAGTAGCCATTACCGCTTGCGATTTAGCAGAAGTGATTGGATCTGCTATCGCGCTTAATTTACTATTTCATATTCCCATATTAATTGGTGTGCTTATAACAGCGTTTGATACACTTCTACTACTTCTGCTTCAGAAGAAGGGATTACGGTATCTCGAAGCATTTGTCTTATCGTTAATTACAGTCATCATTATCTGTTTTGGATTAGAGATAATTCTTTCTCGTCCAGAGATTGTTCCTCTGTTGGTAGGATTCATTCCCAACATCTCGGTATTTACCAATCAAGAAATGCTGTACATAGCGATAGGTATACTTGGTGCCACGGTTATGCCTCACAATCTTTATCTACATTCTGCGCTTGTACAAAGCAGAGATTTTGGTGACACCCATGCTAGTAAAAAAGAAGCCATAACCTATGCAACAGTAGATTCTCATGTTGCACTAGCTCTTGCAACGATGGTAAATGCATCTATCCTAATAGTGTCTGCAGCAACGTTTTATAGTCGAGGTATGGGAAATGTAGCAGAAATTCAAGATGCGCATCGGTTACTTTCGCCACTCCTTGGGTCCGGAATTGCTAGTACGATTTTTGCTATCGCACTTCTTGCATCTGGTCATAATGCTACCATTACCGGAACACTTGCTGGACAAGTGGTCATGGAAGGATTTGTAAACATACATCTGGCACCATGGAAACGCAGGTTGTTGACGCGACTCTTAGCTATCATACCAGCGATAGTCATCGTTGCACTGTATGGAACACATGGCTTGGCCCAACTTCTCATATTTAGTCAGGTCGTGCTGAGTATGCAATTGCCGTTCGCGATAGTTCCATTGGTTATGTTTACAGGGGATAAACAATACATGGGCAGATACGTAAACAAGCCGTTTTTGCAAACCATGAGTTGGGTTATCGCCACAATCATCATAAGTTTAAATATATGGTTACTTGGTAAAATAGTACTTGGTATATAATGCAATGCATATGAAACCCCATCTCACGACACCAAATGAAGATTATTTAGAGCGAATATACGAATTGCTCGATGAAAAAGGATATGCGCGCGTGACTGATATAGCAGAACGATTAGGAGTCAAACCAGCATCGGTAACTATGATGTTAAAAAAATTAGATAGTGCGGGATATGTAATCCGCGAGCGTTATAGAGGTTTTACCCTGTCAGCTAAAGGTCACGCAGTAGGTGCACGTATTCAAAAACGTCATAAAACTCTCCAAGAATTTTTCACCTTGTTATCCCTGCCTACAGCAATTGTGGAAAAAGATATAGAAGGACTGGAACACTTTCTGAGTGATCAAACGTTAGAAGCGTTAGAGAAGCTTGTTACAAAACTTAAAGCGACCACTTAAAGCGATTTCGCTAGTGTGTCTGCCCACTGACGCGTTTTGGTCTCATTGTCAGGAAGCGAATAATACCTATCTACCCGTAATGGTTCGATGATCGATGCGGCTTTCAATGTTTTTAACAATTCAGTCATGACGTCTACTGCGCCACAAAAGTGTTGGTAGCTTGTGTCACCTAGGCCAAATATTGCAATTTTCTTTCCATCAAGATCCTCTGCTGTTAAAGTTTTAAGAAATTTAGTCATATCAGGAAGTGGTTGACCATCTTTGCCTTCATCTTCCCAACTAGGGGATCCAAGGATTACGAGCTGTGAGTCTTTTATCTGATCTTTCGTTGCACCATCTACCATGATGGTGTCTACTTGATGTCCTGCTGCGGTAAGAACGTCTGATACGATACCTGCTGCAGTCATAGTAGATCCCGATAATGTGCCATAAAGGAGTGTGCATTTCATATAGAATTAGTATATCACGCGTGAAGTGAGTTTCGCACTATTTGCATGACAAAATCATCGAGCGTCATACCATGAGCTTTTATACTCACCGTCATGGCATCTCGAGGATCTGGGTCAAATCCCGCATTGGCGTTTGCCTCCAAGAAATACCATTGATTTTTTTTCGTGTTATATCGCAAATCAAATCGTGCATAATCACGCATGCCCAACGTGTAAAAAGCCCGTATAGAATCTTTTTTTATTTGTGTATCTATGTCATTTTTCAATGCTTTGGGAGGAGCTATGAAATGGCAACTTTTGTACGCTGGTAAATGTTTTGCCCATTTTTCATCAAATCCATAGATATTCCATTTATTTTTCCCTTTTTGTCGAAACGCTATTTCTGCAATTGGAAGCGCATATGTTTTTCCGGGGGTTTCCAGCACAGTAACTTGCAGCTCCTTACCCTCTATAAATTCTTCTGCAAGAAGCGCTTGTTTATGTTCTTTACGTAATCTTCTGATAATTTCCTTGAATTGTTCGTATGTAGTGGCGATCGAATTATTGGTTATCCCTATACTGCAATGTTCAAATGCAGGTTTGACGATGACTGGAAATTTTCCAGGGATCAACGCACGGCTTATTCGATCAGCTCGTCTGATGACACTAAACGATGGTGTTGGGAGATTATTTTTTTGAAATAAATATTTTGTTTTTAGTTTGTTGTTCGAAATTCGTATTCCTTCGAATGTAGATCCTGAGTAGGGGATGTGTAAACGAGCTAATATTTTAGCTATTTCCATTTCCATTTTTTTACTATCGACAAGATTAAATACAAAATCCGCTTTCAGTTTTTTAAGTTCTGAAAGATCATCAGGTTTTACTTTTATAATCTGTACCTTGTATCCCTTTTTTAGAAATAACCTGTGCATATACTGCACGATATCATCTGTTTGATTATCCACCAGCGCATGCTCCTTGCTAAAGTATTCGTCCACGATTTCTTTGGAGACGTAGTGGTATAGAAGGGCGATAGTTAATTTCTTTTTTGTTGATTTCTTTTTTATTTTTTTCATGAGTGAATTCTTTCAGTAGTATTAGAACACCATGTGTGACACTAGATGTCAATGAGGGATTATCCTATATTGTCATAAAAAATGATATGAGGCACTCGTTTATAGTTTCTGTACAGAGCTGCGGGGCTTGGATTCGGACCAAGAATACCCTGCTCCAAAGGCAGGTGTCCTACCATTGAACGACCCCGCAGCACTATACAGGAAGGATGTTTGCTCAAATAGTGTCTTTGAGCGGCGGAAGGGACTTGAACCCTCGACCTCTTCCTTGGCAAGGAAGCATTCTACCGCTGAACTACCGCCGCGATTTTCCTATTGTATCAAATTTTATGCATTGTGTGCCGATGGGGAGACTCGGACTCCCAAACCTTGCGGCATACGCACCTGAAGCGTACGTGTCTACCAATTCCACCACATCGGCATTTCGCAAATGTGGGTGCAGTATCTTTTTTGACCACGCATTTGTTCGTGGAAATTATAACATAGCCTTTTGGCACCTCGCAGAGGTAAAATAGAGATATGACCGATATTGCAACTGGGTTACCGAAAGACTTATAGATCGTCTGGCAATTCTTGTGCCTAAAAATAAATTATCTGATGTCTTAGCCTCGTTTACATCGAGACGCCCTACAACAATTCGCGCAAATACATTAAAGACTACAGTAGTCAATCTTCACAAAAAACTTGTGGATCAAGGAGCAGAGCTTACGTCAGTGCAATGGAATGCTTTGGCTAGTATAGTAAACAAATTAGAATTACGAGATTTAACCAACACAGAATCATATAAAAATGGTG
>JAGORV010000018.1 GCA_018062625.1 Candidatus Woesebacteria bacterium | reverse complement strand
AAGATCCTTCTCAAACGCCTGTGATATTTTCGGATCATTTTTATACCCATACGCCTGCCCCAATCCATATAATGCTCCGGCTTGGCGAACTATGTTGTTTGCATCGTTTATCTCGCCTGTAGCGGAGGCGCGCTCATACACAAAGTCACCCGCTTCCTTCTGATTGTTTAAAAACCATTGAGTTTCTCGCGCAATACTACCTTCAAGTTTTTGTTCGAGGGTTTCTTTCGGCCATAACCGGACTAATCGATTCACAAAGTACGAAGCTCCTACAATCAAAAATAAAAGCACCGCAAGCCATATACGCACACCTACATCTATACCTGATATTTTCGTTTTCATGTGTTATGGATAGTATACCGATATCTTTGCCGATAATGCCAATACTCTGTCGTGTATATTTCCTGTGCTATAATTTTGTTATACGCATAAAAGGTATACATAAAATGAACAATATTCTACCTGTCAAACCAACGATAATCTTTTCTGACCTCGAAAAAATCGATATAAGAGTGGGTCGCATTGAGAAGGTTGAAGACGTGCCAGCATCAGATAAACTTGTTCGTCTCACTGTTAATTTTGGCAATTTTATCCGTAATATTCTCGTCGGACTAAAAAAAGAACGTGAACACCCTGAGGAAATAACAGGCAAACAAGCACTGTTTGTCGTAAACCTAGCCCCTAAAGCCATGGCCGGAGAACAGTCTGAGGGCATGATGTTTGATATAGGTTATGCAAATCACATCATCCCTGTTCTTGCAGTTCCAGAAACTGAAGTCCCAGATGGCGTAAGCGCTGGATAGAATAACCACATGAAAAAACCAACCAATGTCGATGCATACCTCGAGACTATCCCAAAGGATGTGCGGGACCGATTAGAACAAATCCGCACAATGATAAAAAAGGCAGTTCCCGAGGCTCAAGAAAAAATTAGTTATGGCATGCCATACTTCGGGTACAAAGGACGGCTCGTGTACTTTGCAGCTTTCAAGCATCATATCGGAGTGTACATATCTCCACCAGTGATCGCAGAGCACGCCAAAGAACTCAAGGCATATAAAACCGCTATGGCCACCCTACAGCTTCCTCATGATAAACCTCTTCCGCTAATGCTTATCAAAAAATTAGTCATAGCCCGCGCAAAGAAAAATATTGCGTTGAACAAAAATAGAGAATAACTCCATTAACCCTAACACCTATCTTGGGGGCTAAGCGCCCCCAAGTAGATATAAAAATCTAAATCCACACTTTATTGCACCACGACGGTTAACGTCATGTTTGGATGCGGCGTACAGTGAAACCCAAATGTCCCTGCTTTATCAAAAGTAACTGTAGTACTTTCTCCTTGATTTAAAATTCCTGAATCAAAGCTTTTATCGTCAGCAAACACACTATGACCGGCTATATCACTATTTATTATGGTAACCTTATCACCCACTTTTACCGTAATAGTTTTTGGACTAAATGAAAAATCCTTAAGCTCTACAACATTACCACCTGTAATAGCATCGTCTTGTTGCTTCATGGCACCAGTCTCTACGGGCATCATATCGGTCTTTGGTGATTTAGGCATGCTCATCCACCACGCGCCACCAGCAATAAGCAAAACAACGACTACAATCAATCCCTTATTCATATATATTCACCTCCTTATCATTTACTTCAACGAAACTTTATATATACGTCCCTCCATAATATCTCCAAAGTATATGTCGCCAGTTGAGCGATCCACTCCAAGGCCTATCGGATGACCTAGTTGTCCTTCCCCAATTGCCGCTCGATCAATAAGTGGTGAAAGCAACAGTCTGTTTTGACGCCCCTCTTCGAGAGTCCCCAACATAATCTTTTTTCCTGGTGTATTATTTTTCTCGCCAGTTCGGCCAAATAGCACCACGAGTACATACTGCTGATTATCCTTGAGCTTAGTAAGCGTAGTATTTTCGTAAAAAGCGATGTTCACCGCTGTTTCTGTCGGCACCCATCGGTGCAAAACCATTTCTTTCCCTGCGTCATATAAATCTGGTGCACTCTTTTTTAAACTTTCTTCGGTACCATTCCAATTAAATGATAATTTTTGAATATTAAATCCTGCTGTATCAAACACAGTGCCATATAAAAATCGATCGTAATTGTTTGGCCCTGTGTCACCTATAGCCACTTTTCCATTTTTAGGATTTATCCCTATAGCTGGCGCGTTTCGTATACCAAGCGCCTGAACTTTAGGCGACTCAGGATACGGCCTCACGCCCATTGGCTCTTTTCCATCACGCTGGACAAGCATTACTTTTCCTGCTTCTTTGGTTGGATCTAACGCCCTCTCTCCTACAAATCCCTCGCCTACTGTAAACAAAAGGTGTGGCTTACCTGCAACCATTACACCAACGCCGTCCTGTATTTGATGTGATCCAGTTCCTGCAGTGTTTGCTTCGAATATTTGTTGAGGATTTATACCCACCACTCGATCCCCACGTTTCGTAAACTGCACACGGGTGACGCGATTTCGAAAACTCTTTTTTTCGAAAGCAAATGAATATAGCAAAAACACATCACCACTTTTCTCAAAATCAGATCCATATGCTACACCTGTTAAACCAGCTTCTTCTGGTGGGAAGCCTGGCTGTGAAGTCTTGAGCACAAAAAATGGCTCAGATTGACGCCGAAATACTCCATCCACTCGCTGGTACACCCATACAGTTCCTCCTAGCGTTCCAACGAGCATGTAATTTCCATCTGGTGATACATCTATTTGAGTAACTTGCGCCACTTCATCAAAAATCGAAACTTCCGCCCTGATGGATCCAGCCCCTTTGTACGTTGGAGTTGCAATGGATACTTTGGATTGAACAAACAGTGGGGTACGAGTACGAGTAAATAAATATGCACCTGCAGCAACAGTCAATGCGACACAAAGAAGCAAAAGAAATCTCCGCATAATTATCATGATATACCGCGCGGTCGGTGCACCGTCAATGAGTGATTTGTGAGATGTCTCACATTTGTTCTATCGCAGTTTTTAGCTTCCCCAATATCTCTAACGAATAGGGATCTTCAAGCTCGCCACTATCCATCCATTCAAAATAGGTTAGCTCAACAGCATTTAGCTCAAGCGGCTTGTGCGTATATCGCACATGATAGTTTCCATCACTAGACGTTAGTTCAAAAACTTCATTCTCCAATAAATCTGTCACAACAAATTCATTCCATACGCCACTTTTACCCTGACTTCTATATGTTGTGCCAATTTTGATAGGCCAGTCACTTGTCTCCTCTTTCGTCACAGCATCCCACCAAAGAGGTGTATTTTTGGGGTTGGTATAGTACGCAAACACGTCAGCTGAAGGTTTATTGATTCGAATGATTAATCGATTATTTTGCATCGTATGCTGCTTGAAGTTTATCTATTTCAATTTTTTTCATTGTAAGCATAGCGTCCAGTACGCGTTTTGCTTTGATAGGATCTTTATCACCCATAAGCTCTCCAAGCGCTTTTGGGATTATCTGCCAAGAAAGTCCAAATTTATCTTTCAACCAACCACACTGTGTTTCTTGTCCTCCATCAAGGAGCGCATTCCAAAGCTCATCAACCTCTGCCTGATCTTCGCAATTTACAAACATTGATATAGCTTCAGTAAATGCATACTGTGGACCACCATTTAACCCTATAAACTCTTGTCCGTCTAAGACAAATGACACCATCATTGGCGTCGCGTTATTTATTTTAGAGTTTTTGAAAATAGATACATAAAAATTTGCTGCTTCTTCTGCGTTGTTGTTGAACCACAAAAAGGGGGTTATTTTTTTCATATTAGTCTCCTTATGAGTATTTTATCTACAACGCCGTATGTATTTCAATCCACATATCAATGTAACGGCAATAGCAACGAAAACGTAGATCCAATCCCCGGCTCACTTCGTTCAAGTACGATATCGCCGTGCATCAGTTGTGCAATTTTTTTCGCTATGTATAAACCCAAACCAGTACTTTTACCTACAGATTGTTTGCGCGCCTCACCCACCTGAACAAATCGTTTAAACAATAAACCTTGCGACTCCACAGGTATCCCGATTCCAGTGTCTGCAATGTTTGTAGCAAGTCTCGAATTTTGTATTTCATGCGATATAGTGATTCCTCCTTGATGCGTATACTTTATACAATTACTGATAAGGTTCGTCAGAATTTCTTTCACCCTTACGCTGTCGCCTGAAACATTTGCCAAGTCTGCGCTTATCGGCTCATGCTGAATGTATAATTTTTTTTCTTTGGCAAGAAGTGACAATTCTGCAATGACTTCATCAACGATTCTAATTATGTTTATAGATTCAATTTTTACTTCTAATCGACCTTGATCAATCCGAGAGATGTTTAAAAAGTCATTTACTAACTTTACCAGATGACCAGCCGTTTCGTCCGCACGCCTCAAATGCTCAATAATTTTTTCATGACTTAATGTGTCATATTTTTCAAGCAATAACGCGACCGTTAATCGAATGACTGTCAGTGGCGTGCGTAATTCATGAGCAGCAGCTGAAAAAAATGCTTGCTGTTCTTTAATCCATGATGATTGACTTGAGTTATCTACAAATATTAATGCCACCATCCCTGTCGCAAGTCGCGTAATTTTACCACTTATTGGAAACGACCCACGGGATGTTACTAGCGTTGCACCCTCGGGTAACACATAGGGTATCCCATTTAACGCATCAGTGAAGATCGCTTGATCATCTTTGTCGCCGATATTTCGAATATGAATATGCTGACTATATAAAACGCCAGTTGTTGCAGAAAATTCTAGTAATTTTCCTGCATATTCATTGATTAGTCGAATTACCAGCTTTTGATCAATGCAAATAACGCCTTGCTCCATCTGGGACACAATTAATTGTGTAAGAGGTTGAAGTTGGGCTTTTTCGTGCTCGCTATAAAGCGCTTGCTGCTCTCGAGTTAATGTATTTTTGACCGCTTGGAGCTCGTTTTGTAGACCGAGTAGTTGTTTTGCTTGCTGATTTTGCCTCTGTAAAAACCACTTTCTCTGCCAGAGATACAAATACAACAATACAATACTAAATATAAGCGTCCCCCCAAATAAAGCACCATTCATACACCTATCATATCAGTAAAATCCAGATGGTCCACACCGAGAGAAATACTCATGAATATCAAGACGCTCATGAAGAATACAAAAGGTATTTCAACGAGTCAATTTATGAAGAATATAAAAGATTATTTGCTGATTGATCCTGTCACCTGATCAAACCTTCCTACGACCCGAGGATATTTCGCTGCCACTCCTGCATTACTAACGATCAAGCCTACCTTACCCGCTGCTTGAAAGTTTCCTGTTTGCTTATCTCCAATCATTTTCCAGTCAGTATCTGAATCACCGGCACGATACCAAGCCTGAAATTCATTACCTGACCGTACTAGTCGTATTGTAAGCTTGGCATGACTGGCTGGCACATCCACAGATTGTGTTGTCGCGCCTCGAACAGTAAACGCAAGCTTACTGACATTTGTCAGCACATTATTTACCATCACTTTTCCAACGATCCATCGAACCGTCGATCCTTCATCATCAGATGACTCAGTTGAATAAAAGCGAACCCCAGCAAATCCAGTACCAGCACCATCAGAAACAACTGTTGGTTTAAACATGATGGCTTTGATCGTGAAATCTTTGCCATTTGCAATGATGGGTTCTTTTCGAGTTAGAAGAGAATACCGTGGTTTTACTCCATTCGCACCAGAAAGCACAGGCATAATCAAATTATCTTTTGGATTTTCATAAATCTGTGCGCCCTCACTTCCTCCCGTAAGCCACATCACACCTATATGGCCGTTGGCAAATGCGTCAGAAAAGTCATTTGTATTTTTTGCCGTATCTGATTCCCACGCTATGGTTGCCTGATCAAATCTGCCAACAACTTTTGGAAATTTATTCTCAAATCCCGCATTGTTTGTAAACAATGAGATTTTTCCTTCACTTCCTAGCTTCGCATCCCACTCTGTTCCCAAGGATTTCCACCCTACATCTCCGGTTATGTCATTTCCCAATTTATAATATGCTCGATAACGCTTATTCACTCGGTCAATTCGTAAAACAGCAATGTTACTCTGTAAACTTTCTTGTTGAGATTCAAGTTTCTTTCCTTTGGCGTCACGAACCACAAAAGAAATAACGCTTGTGTTCCCGCTTACTTTCCATTGCAACACCACCCCCTCATCATTATCTTCCCCTTTTGATGTAAAACGAATTCCCGTCACACCCGCTCCATCGCCTGTGACGATAGGCCTGTATGTAACCGCGACAACTCTAAAATCAGCTTTTTGGTCAAACAATTCATTAAAGGTTATATTTGCTGCCTTAACCTTGTTATTATCACTTCCAGCCGGGATAGTAACTCGCAAATTATTATTAGCAGACTGCGCCATAGATGCGTCGCCATTTGTCCGCACAGTCCATTTTTCGGTATTTATAGCCTCTGTTTTAAATGCATCACCAAACGATGTGGTAAGCTTGGCGTTCGAAAGTGAAGCCTTAGACTTGGAAATAGTGGTAATAAGTTTAGTAAAATTTCCACTGAGCACGAACACAGATACAAGAACTATAAGAAGCGTCGTCACCCAGACTACTGTAGATACTTTTGATTTTTTAGACTTTATGGCCATATATAATTATCCGCTATGTATCTAGTAAATAGGAAATCACCTACCGTTGTCAATATGCCTCCACAGTTTTTCTATATATCCCAAGATATTGCCACTAATATAGTCATGCATTATGATTGCTACATATGTTAAACCTAAACTCTATTATGATCGGGACATCCCAGCCCAAAGCATTAGCCGAGTTCTATGAAAAAGTGTTTGCAAAAAAACCCGACATGGTAGATGGAGATTGGTCTGGTTGGTCTATCGGCAACACGTTTATA
The DNA here is from genome assembly GCA_018062625.1 of Candidatus Woesebacteria bacterium. Taxonomy (GTDB): domain Bacteria; phylum Patescibacteriota; class Microgenomatia; order UBA10105; family UBA927; genus UBA927. Next base: position 5,422 of record JAGORV010000018.1, on the reverse strand, counting down.
TCTATAGGAGGTCACTCTGAGATAAAAGGGAAAGCTGCCGAACCACAACGAATCATGTTTAACTTTGAAACGCGTGAAGTCAAAGAAGAGTTTGAACGAATCAAAGCAACTGGGGCGAAAGTCGTAAAAGAACCATATGATATGGGTGGAGCATGGATCGCTACATTTGCCGACCCTGATGGAAACTACTTCCAGCTCATGACTCCATGGGAAGCAAAATAATTCATAGCAATAAGCATTTACTATGGATACATCGAATATTAAGTCGTTACTCAGCTCAATAGCGATCCTTCTAACATTCGTAGGTTATGTTCCATACATTCAGAGTATACTTAAAAAGAAAACCACACCACATCTTTACAGTTGGTGTATTTGGGCTTTAGATGGTCTTATTATCTTCGCATTACAAATTACCCATGGTGCTGGAGCTGGTGCGCTTGTTGCACTCTCTGCCACCCTTCTATCGATTACCGTTATAATTCTCACCATTCGAAATAAACATAAACAAGATATTACAATTACGGATAAATTGTATGCAATAACTGCCCTTATTGCTTTGGGCCTTTGGATTGTTGCCAAACAACCACTCTTATCTGCGATACTTATCATCATGGTGGACGTATTAGGATTTCTACCAACCGTACGAAAATCGTGGAATAAACCATTTTCAGAAAATCCATTGTTTTATGCCATCAATGTCATACGGTTTGCTTTCACCTACGCATCACTCAAAGAGTACTCCCTCATCACAACACTCTATCCAAGTGTGTGGTTTTTTGGAAACATATTTTTTACTCTTCTATTGATTACACGAAAAAATACACTCAAGAAATAATATTACGTATGGCAATCGCTAAACAAAACATCAACGATATTGCTACTGATCTTGCTCACAACAACACAACGTTTCGCAAACGTCTCATCACGCAAGACGAACACAAAGGAAAACTTGCTACCTATAATTATGCATGGCTAGAATCAGGAAAAGCACTCACTCCTCACGCGCACAAGGATGGAGAAGAATTTTATTATTTTCTCGAAGGAGACGGCTCTATGCTTGTGGGAGATGAATGGTTTACCGTCTCCGCAGGAGACTTCGTGACCGTACCATCGAAAAAAACACATAGTGTGAAGAACGACAACAAAAAGAACCTTATCTTTATGGCGATCAGAACAATAAACGAATAACTATATCGTAGACTGATGAAGCGCCTTGTGTGCCTTGCGCTTTTTCACAGAAGCACGCTGAAAATTTTTCGACAAAACACTTATATTCCCATCAACCTCAAGAATAGCTAAATCTATATTTCGCACTGACTCTACACCATGCTCTCGCACTGCTGCCTCTAATTCTTCCATGGTAATCTTTGCTTGATCAAGATGTGCGTGAATTACTTCCCCGCGATATATAAGCATAAGCGGCTTCCCTTGTACGATCTCACTCATGGTTTTGGATTTAAACAACAACAACTTAAGGAGATAATTAACAAAAAACAAAGCTGTAGCCGCTATCATCCCTCCCCATAGGGTTGTGTCGCCACCTACCATGGATGCCTGCACTGAATTACTAATGAGAAGGATAAATACAAGATCAATTACCGACAGTTGTGCGAGCTCTTTTTTACCAAAAAGACGAATCGCAAGAATTACGAAGAGATAAATAATAACAGCGCGGATAACAATTTCAAACGTGGAGCCCATATCTATACTATATATTATACGTGCTTGTCTCGCACAGCACTACACCATGATAAGTTGTGGGCGTGGCATCCCACTCGACACTTCTACATACGAATACGGAAACTGCCCAGCGTTTACATAGCGAGCGATATGATCAATTTCGGGTAAATGCGTATGCCCTGCCACTCCCCACTCATTCTCAAACTTCCTTAACGTGCGAAAGCCAAATTTTTGCTCAACATTCCATTTCTGATAGTATTTCGCCAGTCGCCCAGCACGGGTGTCTTGACCAATCAGATAACTCTCCAATCGTTTTATCTGTGGCATGAGCTGTCGGACTATTTTAAACCCCATAAACTGATCAAGCCATGCTGCAGTATCAAACTGATCCCCATGTGTTACCACATATGGCACATAAGAAGCATGAAATCGAAACTCTTTACCACTGGATACCCAAAACTGTGGGATGTCTGAGTAATCTTTCTTTTTGTCATGATTACCGAACAGAAGAACTAATTTTTTGCGCATCTGAGGAAACAATTCTCCCCATGGTGATTTCTTTAACTTTTCCCATGGAAATGAATGTCGCTCCCAAAAATCACCTGCAGCTATCGCGATATCGCACCACTTCAGCCGATCTTTTAATATTTCCATTGCTGATCTATCTTTTTTAGTATCATACCCATGGATATGAGCATCTGAAAAAATAAATACTCGCTTATAATCTCTTTCAAAATTCATCCGTGTATTTTACTATAGGACCCATAGATGGAACAAGTGGTGTTGTTTGAATATACGCATCAACACAAGCTAATCCTATAGTATCATTGACATCAAGATCATCACCTGTTATACTACATTTACAGATTTGAACTAATAGATCTGTCTATATTTGATTTGATCGTAATTTAGCAAAAAGATAAAGATACCTCAATTTTTTAAACTTCGTATCTTTCTTCCAGAAATCTTACACAAGTATTCATATTTAGGCAGGTTCATTGGTTCAAATGTGTTTAGTCTATGTTTAGAAAATCGTTTTCACCACGCCGACCACAGCAATCCCGATTCCGAGGAGGTAGTTCTGGTGGCCGAAGACCCCCTATGGGTGCACCAATTCACCATGATCGATATATCAATCGAGCAGAAAACGGAGAAGCCACAATAGTTGAAGAACATCCAATAACTCATCAATTTAACGACTTTGCAATAGCAGATACTATCAAAAGCGCCATTGCGGCACGTGGCTATACCACACCCACACCAATTCAAGATCAAGTTATAGAACATGTACTACAAGGGCGAGATGTCGTAGGAGTAGCCAATACTGGAACTGGAAAAACCGCAGCATTTCTCATACCACTCATCCATAAAGTACTTCAAGATAAAAAGCAAAAAGTACTTATCATGGCACCTACCCGTGAGCTTGCCGCACAAATTCATGAAGAATTACGACTTTTTACCAAAGGAATGCCTATTCTCTCGGTGCTTATTATCGGTGGAGCGAACATGAGTAATCAGCTTTGGGCATTACGCCAACAGCCCAATTTCCTTATCAGCACGCCAGGAAGACTGAAAGACTTCGCCAATCGCCGATCCGTACATTTAGCAGAATTTACTACCGTGGTTCTGGATGAAGTAGATCGAATGCTCGATATTGGTTTTATTGCCGATATTCGTCATTTACTCTCGCTTTTGCCAAAAAACAGACAATCATTATTCTTTTCTGCAACGGTCTCGCCTGCTATATCCAGCATCATTGCATCGTTTATGACTGATCCAATTACCATCTCTGTAAAAGTAAAAGAAACGGCAAAAGGTATCGACCAAGATGTGATTCGCTTCGGAAGCAAAGAAGACAAAATGAAGAAGCTCTACGAGCTTCTTCGAATGGACGAATACAATAAAGTGCTTATCTTCGGCCGAACCAAATGGAACGTCGAGCGCTTAGCACATTCACTTTCGGATGATGGATTTTCTGTCGGCTCCATTCACGGAAACAAATCACAAAATCAACGTCAACGAGTCTTGATGGACTTTAAAAAAGATCGATTGCAGATCTTAGTCGCTACAGATGTGGCTTCAAGAGGATTAGACATCGACGACGTCGCGCTCGTTATCAACTTTGACGAACCAGCCTCATATGATGACTACGTACATCGCATCGGACGAACTGGACGTGCAAGCAAACAGGGTAAAGCATTGACGTTTGTGATGTAATGCAAATCGCCTCGTCGCACCTCCGTTCGAGTTGCTATACTTAATTACATGAACACTTGGTTCCACGAAAATTTATCTCGATCACTGGTCAAAGCAGTCACATTTCGTAGTCTCATCCTTATCACAGACGGTATCATCATATTTGCTATCACCCACAAAACAGACGTAACAGCTGGAGTTATGTTTTTTTCTAACATAGCAAGTACGATTATGTATCTCATCCACGAACGAGCATGGGACCATATCCATTGGGGGAAAGCAAAAATCCTCGCATAATCACTTATGAATATCCATCGTATTCATATATCCCGACCCACTCAAATATCCACCTCTAGCAGTCATAATCTCATTTTACGTTCGTGTTTTACCTGTGTATCTGTTATACTTGGGAAACGAACAGTGAGTGCCACAAAGTGGCATATGTATTGACATATTTTTGCAAAGTCAGATATCAGAGACACTCGTCTCTATCGACTTTCTTATTGTGTTTCACCGGAATTGTAGCGTGATATGAATGTATTTTTATTTTTGAAGGGAGGTGAAACACTATAAACAAACGATTATTCGTAGGCAAATTGCCCTACGCAACAACAAATAACCAGCTAGAAGAGCTATTCGCAACTATTGGTCCCGTCGCATCAGTATCTTTGATCACGGACAAATTCACAGGACAAAGCAAAGGCTTTGCTTTTGTGGAAATGAACACAGAAGAAGACGCACAAAAAGCGATCGACCAGTTGAATAACTACAATCTCGACGGTCGTACAATCGTCGTCAACGAAGCTAAACCCCCAGAGCACCGTACAGGTGAGCGAGGAGGTGGAGGCGGAGGTTCACGAGGAGGTTACGGCGGAGGTGGTGGGTATGGCGGAGGTGGTGGTTACGGTGGCAATCGAGGAGGCGGAGGCGGTAGCCGAGGAGGTTACGGCGGAGGCGACCGAGGTGGCCGAGGAGGTGGTGGCGGCTCACGAGGAGGATTCGGCGGAGGTTCACGAGGAGGATTCGGCGGAGGTTCACGAGGTAGTGACCGAGGTGGATCATCTCGAGATCGAAGCTGGTAACAGTCTTGTGACACGTACCAAAACGTTATTCCCTGTAAAAATCAGGCTCACGCAGGTTGCCTGATTGTGGAATAATATCAACCCATATATATGGGAGTATTTTGATGCTTCATAGATGCCCTATAGTATCTATTGTTCAGAGCATAAAGACCTGCTATAATAAAAAGTACGAAACGTCTGTATTGGTAAAGGATACTTCACTTCTTCACCCGCACTGCCCGTTCGTCAATAGATTTTAAGTTTTTTTAATCAACTAATGAATATTCGAAATATCGCTATTATCGCTCACGTGGATCACGGCAAAACCACCCTTGTAGATGGCATGCTCAAACAGACCCATACATTTCGCGACAATCAGGCAGAAATGACGCAAACAACGATTTTGGATAGTAATGATCTAGAGAGAGGAAAAGGAATTACCATTCTCGCCAAAAACACATCTGTCGCCTATCACGAATACAAAA
>JAGORV010000059.1 GCA_018062625.1 Candidatus Woesebacteria bacterium | reverse complement strand
GAATATCAGAAAGGGTAAATGTGCTATCGTCGCTGACTGCAAATTTTTTGTATTGTTTGTCGTTTATGTAGATTATGACTTGTGTTTTTGCCGAACCGCGCCCTGTGATCGAAAGGGTAGAGCTAAATGTCGCTTCAGGAAGTGGATCTATGACGGGTGGGAGTAAAAGATTTGATTGTGACGGTTGATTAGTCGATGATGCACCGCGTAGTCGATCGACAAGGAGGCTAAATCCAACAAGTATCTTGAGTCCAAAAATGGCGATGAAAAGGAGGATTCCGATAGATCCGCCGATAGCTATCAGAAGACGTTTTTGGGCTTTGCGATTTTCAAATCGTCCGAGTCTAGATGAAATCATAGAGAATATTTATTGGAGCCCCCTGTCAGAATTGGACTGACATCTACGGTTTACGATACCGCTGCTCTACCGTTGAGCTAAGGAGGCACTATTCTATTGTACCAAAAAGCTCGAACGTGAGCGACGTTATCGTGCTTGCCAACGTGCACAAATACCACTTGGTAATAGTCTACCACTTGCTGTTTCTTTTAGTGCAAGTTCGGCGAGTGATACTTGACCACCAAGTCCGCGGGTGAGGTCAGATAAGAGTCGTTCTACGACAACAGACGACATATCTGCTGTGTAGGCGTTGATAAGAATAAACAATGGTTTTGGAGAAAGCAATTCTTTACATACGGTAAGTAGCTTTGGAAGATTTTCTTCTAGTTTCCAGACCTCTCCTTGTGTGCCACGACCAAATCGTGGGGGATCCATGATGATTGCATCGTATTTCACTCCGCGACGTGCCTCTCGTTGTGCAAACTTATATGCATCATCTACGATCCAGCGAATCGGAGCATTTGCTAAGTGTGATGCGATAGCATTTTCTCGTGCCCATGTGATCGCACTTTTTGCACTATCGACATGCGTTACTTTAGCTCCTGCAGCTGCTGCGGCGAGGGTTGCGCCACCAGAGTACGCAAATAGGTTGAGAACATTAGGAAATTTTCCATTGATAAGATCAGTCATCCATCGCCAATTTACTGCTTGTTCTGGAAAGATACCGACGTGCTTGAATGAAGTGGGTTTGAGCGTAAAGGCGATTTTGTCGTAATGGACTATCCACGGTTCAGGTGGTGGTCGTTTGATTTGCCAATCGCCTGAGTCTTTGTTTGCGCGTATATATAGCGCGTCGGCATTGTCCCATACTTCTTTGGGTGCAGATATTTGCCAGATTGCTCGGGGATCTGGTCTTGCGATGGTATACGTACCAAATCGTTCAAGTTTTCCTCCATCACCACTATCGATAAGCTCGTAATCTTTCCAGTCGTCTGGAATAAACAGCGGGATGGTGGGTTGGGTTACTTGTGTCATATAGGAAAACCTTACAAATGGAAGTATATCATGAGCGAGCCACGAGAACTCATAGTTTGGCAATATTCGCAAGATATGTAGCAAATAATGGTGCTATGAAGGCGTTTGCGGCACGGTTGGGGTGTGAATCCCATGGGATGCGTCGACAATATTCTTTTTTTAGATACCCATCTGTATCAGCTAAAAGGTTAAAGAGATCAAAAATATGAAGATTTTTGATGCCATGGGCAAACATCAGGGAGTTTAATACGGATACCATTTGACGAGCTCGAAGTGCTTGCGAAGCATTTGTGGTTTCACGACGGGCCGGAGGGGGAGTAACTAAAATAAATTGGTTTTTAGGAAAGCGCTCAACAGAATCTCGAATTTTGGTGAACTCTGAAATATTTTCGATCAGTTGCTTATCCGATTTGATGCGGGTGGTTGGGTAGCAATTTTTAAACGCAATTACATCATAAGAAAGAATTGATGCGAGGGTTTTATCGTTGGGATCGCGAGAAAATATTTCGGCATATTCTTTTGGGCTATTGTTACTTAGGGTTATATTGTAATCTTTGCCCGTATATCGACCTTTGGAGTCAGAGAGACCTCGTAGATGAGTAATGTGGGCGAGGAGTCTGGTGAATATGGGAAACAGATTGTAATTGTGATCCCATAACTCAACAGCTGGATCTACGCTAGTTAATTTTTGACGGAGGTTTCCTTCTTTTATGAGATTTCCACCAGTGGAGTGATGGATAAACAAAATGCGAGTTTTTTTCATGTGCGATTTCGAAATTTTATCGCATCTTGTATGTTTTGAGCATGATCAAACGCAAGTTGTTCTGGTAGTGCGTCGAGTGGGAACCATTTGACCTCCAGTGCATCATCACCCTGCTTCGACTGACCATCTGCAACTTCTACCAAATAAACAAGATTTATAACCTGTTTCGGATGACGTGATGGATCACTTCGGACACACACAAGCTTTGTGCTTGTTACGTCTAGTCCAGTTTCTTCTTTCACCTCTCGGGCGACGGTTTCTTCTGTGGATTCATCCCAAGATACGTAACCTCCGGGAGTGCCCCAGTATCCTTTATATGGTTCGACTCCACGTTTGATAAGGAGAATTGTATTATCTCGTATGATGACCGCATCGACAGACACTCCACGATTATCAAATCGACCGCAAATAGTGCATGGATCATTCTTTGTTAGGGTAGTCATCTTTATCTAAATATACAGCATTACTTCTTTTTTGTTTTATAAATATACGCGAGTGCATCAGAAGTTTTTTCAAATATTCGATCATGTGCGATAAAGTGATCGAAGAACGGTGTTTTTGCAAGTACAAGCTTGTTTTGTTCGGATAGTCCCACAAAATATATCGTCGCTCCGTGGCGTTCAAGTAGCTCTACGATTTCTTCGAGCGTTAGGATGCCATCTGGGTCGATATAGGAGACGGTGCGGAAACGTAGAATGACGGTTTTTGACTGTGGCGCCATGCGATGTAAGCGCAATAGATGGGCATCACGATTGAGATAGGTGAGATCTGTGTTAAATGAATACACGAAGGGATCGCCACCATTTTCTAGTTCTTCTAAATTTTCGTCCACAATGCGATTGGTCAGTTTTTTGTTATGGTTTACAAGAATTTCGTAGTCACCAGCGCTTAGGCGTTGTACTTGTCGAAGCAGCATGACTACGGATCCCAAGCTTACGGCAATGATTGGATCAGCACTTATAGTTACGATACCCACAACCAGCGATATGAAAAACGATGTTTTATCGTGTCGATAGAGGAATACAAAATGCTCCTGCTCGATCATATTTATCGCTACATTTACGAGGATTGCTGCAACGATAGGAAGTGGGAGGTATTGAAACATTTGGAAAAATACCACACATATAATCCCGATGGTAATAGCAGAAACAAGTGCAGATATTCTGCTACTTGCGCCTGTTTTAATATTTAGACTTGTTCTTGCAAGCGCT
>JAGORV010000058.1 GCA_018062625.1 Candidatus Woesebacteria bacterium | reverse complement strand
ATGTATGTGGTTGAAAGATCGCAACGATGCGGCGTGTAGGATACCATCTGCGCGCTGCGGCAAGGGTCGCCTCTATCTCATGTGGGTGATGTGCATAATCATCATAAAATAGCGCTCCAGCAACTTCTCCAAGTTTTTCAAATCGTCGTTTGGTACCAGTAAATGCTAGCAATCCCGTTTTTATATCTGCCCATGAAAGGCCCGCCGCGTGTGCTGCGATAATTGCTGCTGTGGCGTTGGCTACGTTATGGACACCCGGAACCTTTAACACAAACTCGCCTACTGCCGTGCCGTTTAGTGAAAGGGTGAAAAATGTTCGCTCATCTCCATCTCCTACATGCGTTATCTGCATATCAGCCCGTGGAGAAAATCCATAGGTGATAATATTTTCGCCACCCAACAATGGCTTGCTTGCTTCATCATCTATATTGACGATTGTAAGCTTCTGCCCTACTTGCTTGGCTTGGAGTTTTACAAACGCTTCTTGGACACTTGCTAGATTGGGATACGCGTCAGGGTGATCAAAATCTATGTTGGTTACGACCAGAATTTCTGGATTCATCCAGAGAAATCGAGGTGTCTGATCATGTCCGGGGTCTGTCACATATTCGTCTGCTTCGGAGATAAACCAACTGCCTTGCCCACTGTGGCCTGCTCGACCCAATCCGCCTATAGATCCGCATCCTATGGCATAGGATGGATCCGTTTTTACTGTCATCATGATGGTCGCGATCATTGCGCTGGTCGTAGTTTTGCCATGACTTCCCCCAACAGCAATTTGCCGAGCATGCTCCATAACCATGCCAAGAGCCTGCCCGTGAGGATACGTTGGTATTCCTCGCTCGATAGCAGCCAAAACCTCAGGATTTTCTCGTCCTGAGTGAGCACCGGTGTAGATGACACAGTCAGGTTTGTAGGTACTATCAAATCTCGTCATATCAAATCCCACCATCATGGGAATTTTTGCCTTGTGCAGTTCGCTATCTGTGGGGAACACGTCGGCCACATCGCTTCCTGCGACCTTTACTCTATGCTCCGACAGATACAGCGCAAGAGCGGTCATAGCCACGCCTTTGATCCCTACCATGTGTACTCGTTTCCAAGATGCTACGTTTGTGTTCATACGGTTTTCCATCCTATAATCCCAAGCATTTCCCCAAACGATTCTTTGGTATCTTTTCTATACGAATAAAATTCTTGTATTTGGCACGACGTACAGGTGATCGGCGCGTCAATATTTTTTGCTGATATCCCTGATTCTCTGAGTTGTAAATAATTTACCCATCCGATATCCAGATGCCATGTATCACCAAATCGAGAAATCACTTTGTGATCATTGGGATATTTGTCGCTAAATATTTTTGCACGAATCGCGTCTACGTTATAACAACACATACCGATATGTGGACCTATGGTGGCTCGAATGTTGGTAGCAATAGCTCCTTTTTCTATCATAGTATCGACCGCATGCTTAACTATTTCCCCTGCGCTACCTTTCCATCCTGCGTGCACTGCTGCGGTGATATGAGCCACAGGATCTACAAGTAATATAGGAGTGCAATCTGCAGTGCGAACGCCCAACGCTACATCATAATCAGCCTGTGCCACGAGTCCGTCTGCATCTGGGGTAACCAGTTCAGAAGTATCGGACACAACCTTCACCGTTACGCCATGAATTTGTTTCGACTGAAGTATATTTTTTTTGCCGACAAATAACGCGTCGCAAATAGCGTTTTTACCAACCTCGGTACGGCCATCACCCAACGATCGAGAAGAAAATCCATGCACCAAATTATCTATGTCACTAAATAATGACGATTTATACATTCCTGAAGCATCCTTTTGGAGCATAGTGTTACTTCCTCTTGGGTAATTTTTTCAACAATTTTCGAACTTCTGTCTGATCACTCCACGGGGTTTCGACTGTGCCACGGCACAAACTTTTCTCATGCCCTTTTCCGGTAATCATAATGAGGTCTCGAGGTTTGGCTATAGAAAATGCAAATCTCAATGCATCGCGACGATTGGGGTATCTATAAACCTGACGGCCAGCAGGAATTCCTGATGCTATTTGATCCATGATACTTTCTACGTTTTCTGTACGATAATCTTCCTCTGTGAGGATGATGACGTCTGCATAATTGCTACTTGCTTCACCCATAAGTGGACGCTTAGTCTGATCACGAAGTCCCGCACTACCAAATACATGGATTACTCGTTTGCGCGTCATAGTCCGTACAGTAGAAAGTGCTTTTTCTACGGCATTGGGAGTATGAGCGAAATCTACTATAACTCGAAATGGTGCTGTTGCCATGGTTTCCATACGCCCTACAACACCAGAAAAGTTTGCGATGGCACGAGCGGCTTGTTTCCGATCGATCCCTAATGCTTCTGCACAACTCAACGCGGCTAGACAGTTATAGCGATTAAATTCTCCCAAAAGTTGTGTACGAAACGGAAAAGTTTCAGGATTTATCATACTGTCGCGACGTATGCCGTAGGTGATATACCGCTTGCGCAATATGTGTGGCAATGCGCTGTTATATATATCCGCCTCATCACGATTGACGATCGGAATTTTGGCCATACGAAGCAGGGAAAGTTTCGTTTGCAAATATGCAGCAAATGTCCCGTGCCAATCCAAATGCTCATGTGTTACGTTGGTTACTACTCCGATATCAAATCTTACGCCCCACACACGATACTGAGAAAGCGCATGAGAGGTAACTTCCAGAACCACATGCGTATCACCGTGATCTACCGCCTCACGCAAATATTTTTGTACAAACCATGCGTTTGGGGTAGTGACATGAAAACCAGTGTCATATTCTTTTCCTCCGATCACTGCGTGCACTGAAGTAATTTTTGAAGCTTTTATATTGGTATGGGTCAAAATTTCGTAGATAAGCGTGGTTGTCGTAGTTTTACCGTCTGTGCCGGTCACGCCAATCACCACAAGTTTGCGGCTTGGAAATCCAAACCACACGTTTGCGGCTATTGCTACCACGAGATGATAGAGGTTCTTGAGGCTCCGTAGCATTGGTATATTATACCCCACATGGCCGCGTTTAGCGAAAATCCAATTCTTACTGTGGTGATATACCCCAAAAGGTGAAAAGGTCACGAGCGATCGCAAAAAACAAAGGTGCAGCGGTCTCTGATCCCCAAGGAGAACTTGTGGGCTCGGTAAGCGTCACCAACATGACAAATGTAGGCTTATCTGCCGGTGCAAATCCAACAAATGATGCGATAGTTTTGGTGGCGTCATAATGCCCTGCCACAGGGATCTGCGCCGTCCCTGTCTTTCCTGCTATGCGATATCCTTTGGGTTTGGCCCATTTGGCTTCTCCGTTATCGACCGCTTGAATCATCATCTCGGTGATTATGCTTGCTGCCGAAGGGCTTATGACTTGTGCGACCATTTTCGGTTTTATGGTGATTATTTTCCCTCGTGCGTCTTTGATTTTTTGCACCATGTGTGGCTCCATAAGCTTTCCACCATTGGCAAGTGCTGCCACTGCCCGAACCATTTGC
>JAGORV010000017.1:6800-13605 GCA_018062625.1 Candidatus Woesebacteria bacterium | reverse complement strand
ATACTGGGAGCGACGAAAGAAGAGCAAATGATAATAGATTCTTTGCAAATAGAGCGGATGCATATCAATACATTGGTACACAACACAAACTTGACAATTGCAGTTGTGGCGTCTACCCTGACGGTTCTTGAGATGAAGAAAATTGTAAAAGATTATGGAGGTAAAGTTTACGGATTATGCAATTAATTATCGTTGAATCACCGACAAAGGCCAGAACACTTTCTCGTTTTTTGGGGAAAGATTTTCGCATCGAAGCCTCCATGGGGCATGTTCGAGATCTTCCGAAAAGCACGCTGGGTGTGGATTTGGATAATAATTTTGAGCCGAGTTATCTCATACCTCGAGATAAGACGAAGCAAGTAAATGAATTGCGTTTGGCTGCCAAAAATGTCGATCAAATTATACTTGCGACAGATCCTGATCGAGAAGGCGAGGCAATCGCTTGGCATATAGCATCTATATTTGCCGATGATGAACAAAAGAAACAAAACGCAAAAACTAAAGTGAAAAAACAGAAATCTGATCCCAAGAAATTTGTGCGTATCGCTTTTCATGAAATCACAGAATCAGCGATCAAAGAAGCGCTCATGCATCCTGGAGTTATCGATATGAAGCTGGTTGATGCGCAACAAGCGAGACGAGTGCTTGATCGTCTGGTAGGGTACAAGCTTTCTCCATTGCTCTGGCAAAAATTATCAAAAAGATGGTTATCTGCAGGGCGTGTGCAGTCTGTGGTTGTGCGACTTATCGTGGAACGAGAGCGAGAGATTGGGAAATTTGAGAGCAGAGAATATTGGACGATAGATGGCACATTTCACCCTGTAACATCAGGAAAAGAGAGCCAAATACAGGCACATTTAGTTTCAAAAAATAGCATCAAATACGAAAAGACATTGAGTTTTAATTTATTTGATGGTGTTTATACTACCTCCAGTTCATCGCTTACCAATGAAGCAGAAGCGAAAGCGGTGATTGCAGATCTTGCTTCACCATTTACCGTAAGTTCTGTGGCAAAAAAGGAAGTAAAGCGCTCACCTCCACCACCGTATACGACCAGCACGTTACAGCAAGATGCTGGAAGAAAGCTCTATTTTTCTTCCAAGCGAACTATGCAGATCGCACAAAAGTTATATGAAGAGGGATACATCACCTATCATCGTACCGATAGTGTAAATTTATCCGAAAAATTTTTGGGAGAATCCCGCGCATATATAGAAACGACGCATGGAAAAGAATTTATCCCTGCGACGAGTCGTGTGTTTAAGACCAAATCAAAAGTAGCGCAGGAAGCGCATGAGGCAATTCGTCCTACTAAAGTTGCGTTACAGACACTTTTGAACGAATCCAATATGGATTTCAACAAAGATCACGTACGGTTGTACGAACTTATTTGGAAACGTGCAATGGGGAGTCAAGCAGCAGACGCCATTTTTGATTCAACGACGATTATCATCAAAAGCAACAATGGGTATGAGTTTCAGACAAATGGATCTGTGGTGAAATTTGAAGGATTTTTGCGAATTGTAGGTCATCAAGCAGTGGTATCCAGTGAAGATGAAGAAGTGGTCATACCAGAGGTGGTTGAAGGGCAAACAGTCGACTTACTTGGAACTATACCAACGCAACATAATACCAATCCTCCTCCTCGGTATACAGAAGCGAGTTTAGTAAAAACGCTTGAAGAAAAAGGTATAGGTCGCCCAAGTACATATGCGCCAATTATAACGACAATTATAGATAGACAATATGTGACACGCGAAGAGAAAAAGCTCGTTCCAACCGAATTGGGGATGGCGGTGACAGACTTTTTGGTTTTGTATTTCCCCAATATATTAGAGCTTCCATTTACGGCACACATGGAAGACGATTTGGATTCTATAGCCAATGGTGAGAAAGCATGGCAACCAGTGATCGCTGAGTTTTATGAACCGTTTTCTAAAGCACTCGCCTCAACCTATGATGCCGCGACAAAAGTAAAATTGGTAGAAGAAAAAATAGATGAAAAGTGTCCGACCTGTAGTCATGATCTTGTTGTGCGGAGTGGGAGATATGGTAAATTTATCGCTTGCACTAATTTTCCTGAGTGCAAATATACACGCCAGTATGGAGAGAAAATAGATATAAAGTGTCCACGATGTGGGAGTGCCATTCTTGCTAAAAAAAGTAAAAAAGGCAAAATGTTCTATGGGTGTAGTAATTATCCAACATGCACATTCGCAGCATGGAAAAAAGAAGATATCAAATAGGATTGGTAAATAGATGGAATTGGTATATCATACACATATGGACGATCGCAAAAAAACACTAGCAGCACTCACAATTATTGCTGGGGTGCTCGTGTTAGTAGTCGTTATAGTCGGTGTGATAGTTTCGAGTAAAAAAACTGTGTCTCCCGTTCCTGATGAAAGTGCTATTCGAGTGATATTTATCAGTCCGACAGCTGTGCCAGTGATAACCGCAACAGAGACACCGGCACCGACCGAAAAGCCTCAAGTTACCTCTAAACCCACTGCAAAGCCTACGGTAAAGCCCACTGTTCAAGTTACCCCAACAGGCAGTGTAACGACGACGGTCACACCAACAAAGTCTGCAACACCGACTCCGACAAAAACTATTACACCGACACCTTTACCGTGATACACGCAATTCTTGCCCACGATTATCAGTTGTTTTTGTGGATCAATCATCTACCTCACGCGGTCTTACCTGATGCTCTTGCTATGACGTTTTCTGGGCTTGGGGCTTCTATTCTCTTGTGGGTCCTTTTAGGATTATGGTTGTTTTTTCGTGAAGAGCGTGAGGGCAAGCACGTGTTTTGGCGAATTTTTATCTCTGTGGCGGTTGCTAGTATTCTGGTGGAGACTATTTTGAAGCCCATGATAGGAAGAGTAAGGCCTACCATGGACATGGGTGCGCATATTATAGCGCCTGCGTTTGGGTATTCATTTCCATCTGGGCACGCTACCGTATCATGGGCGCTTGCAGCTGTGCTTTCTTCGGTAGAAAAAGCCTACGCACCTTTGTGGTTTTTTATAGCGTTTTGTATTTCATTATCGCGGATATATCTTGGCGTTCATTTTCCATCAGATGTGGTTGCTGGGGCATTGATTGGACTGGCGATAGGGAACATAACGCTCCATGTTATCCGCGTACAATTAGAAGGTAAACGAATGAAACGCAAATCCGATAAACACCGAAAGAAGTAAATGTAGCATGTTTGACCCATCGCAAGAATGCCTTCATGACAACAAGCGACACTATCCACGATACAATAAATCCGACACTAAGGAGTATCAAGTTTCCACTTTGAGTTATAACATCCATATTTTTTATAAGGTCTAATCCTGTAGCTGCTGCCATAGTGGGAACTGCCAGAAGAAACGAAAATTCTACAGCCTCTACTCGAGAAAGTCCCATAAACATGCCACCGACAATGGTTGCCGCAGCGCGCGAAACACCCGGAACCATGGAAAAAGACTGAAATAATCCAATAGAAAGAAGTTGTTTGGGCGACAACGTCATAATAGTATTATTGGTTCGCGCGGGATGCTGTTTCCAATATTTTTCCAACATTATAAGGAGAAGTCCGATGGTTGCAAGCATGACGGCTACCAGTATGTCAGCGGTAAATAATGTTTTAATTGTTTTATACAGAAGAACTCCCAATATCCCAGTCGGTAAAAATGCGATGAGTAAGGGTTTTATCATTGCTGGATTTTTCCAAATTCGACTCCAATATAGTGTTCCGACCGCCATGATTGCGCCTAATTGAATAAAAATTTCGAAACTTTTTGTAAATTCTGAATTTTGAATTCCTAGTAATTTTCCTGCGAGAATAAGGTGTCCGGTGGAGGAGATCGGAAGAAACTCTGATACTCCTTCCACAATTGCGAGGATGATTGCATGAACGATATTCATGTATAAATAATAACAGATACAAGAGCGCAAAATACACCTATTGAGAAGGTTCGTCCGTGAGATTGTGTATAATTACATCTATGATTAAGCTTAATGCCAAGCAACTTCGCACACAGGAACCAGATAGCGAGGTGATGCGATCTATCAAAAAAAATCCGATCATCATCATCGTGGATGATGTGTTGGATACCTATAATGTCGGATCTATTTTTCGACTCGCAGACGCTGTGGCGGCAGAAAAAGTAATTCTTTGTGGTCAGACATTGACCCCACCAAATTCGAGAATAAAAAAAGCCTCAATAAATACATGGCAATGGGTGGATTGGGAGTATGCAGAATCGGCAGTTGATGCGATAAAAAAACTGAAAGGAGCAAATCCAACATTATCAGTGGTAGCAGTTGAGCAAGATAGTCGCAGTAAACCGTTTTATCATACAAGTTATACATTTCCTGTCGCCATCATTGTTGGAAATGAAACCGTAGGGGTTAGACGCGAAGTGTTGGATATGGCCGATCGAATTGTGGAACTTCCTATGTGGGGGATAAATACTTCCCTAAATGTCATGGTGTGTAGTGGTATTGTGCTGTACGAAATTATGAAGCAAGCGCCCACATCTGTATGAAAAAAATTTTCTTGTTTGGATCGATATGTTTATTAATCCTATTTGCAGTGCTCTCCAAGTATGAAGATAGACCAGCGCTTCGAAGTTTAGATTTTGCGGTTACGACGATACTGCAAGGGAAAATAGATACTTCTTCGCATCTGCGATTTACTGACTTTATAGGGAATATTATGGAGGGTGCCACGTTTTTTGCGAGTCCCGAATTCACGGTGATGGTGACGTTATTTTTTAGCGCATATTTTATCTATGATAGAAAGTCAAAACGTTGGAACTGGAAAGCATGTGCGATACCGTTAGCATTAACGGCAATCGTGTTATTGGAAATTTACGCTAAATCTATGGTTCATCATCCATCTCCACCATTTTCGATGATAAAAAATCCAACCACTATGTTTGATAAAAATTATATAAACGAACAGTTTTCGTATCCTTCCGGACATGCTGCTCGAGCAATATTTATGGCGCTCCTTTCATTTGTGGCGGTTTATTGGACCAACGGTTTGAAGCGTGTGGTTCGTTATGGTCTGCTAGTGGCGTTTATGTGTTATGTGTTGCTTGTAAGTGTAAGCCGTATATATCTAGGACATCATTGGTTTTCTGATGTTTTGGGAGGGCTATTGTTAGGCACGAGTTTTGGATTTTTTATTACGTGGATGCTTGCTCCGTGGTTGCCAATCTCCCAGAAACACGATTAAAAACTTCTTCCGGATGAGAAAATGGTTTCAGATGATGGCCGTTTTTGTCGTATTCAAGTACAACTGGTGAGGGTGTGGGATTTGTCGAATCGAGTAATCGATTATTTATAAATTTTGCAAATTGTTTTCCACCTACTGCAATATCTTTGCCCCCGACATAGAGAACAATCTTTCCATCACGAACTTTCATAGTATCCCAATCAGGTTGTCGGTAGTGAGAACCACTTTGTATTGCCACAGATACTCGATCACGAAACCAAAAATTTCCTGTATGTTTTCCTTCGTTCCTATCATTATCATACGTAGATCGAAATATGTGTGGTAGGTCGCCAATAGCTTGGGCTAGCGAGCGAAAGAGTGTGAATCTACGAAAAAATACTGGAAATAATGTATGCATAGTTGTAGTGCCTGCAGGATTTAAAAATATGGCGTTATGTACACGATCCGAAATTTCTGGATCATGCAAGAGATTTTTGGCCATAAGACCGCCACCTGAATGCGAATATAAATCAAATGTTTCTCCATTTGGCAATAATTTTTTTATCGCTTGCTTCATGAATTGTGTATGTGGTTCATAGGAGGGTGTTTGGAATTTGCGTAGTGGATCAAACAGAGGAGGTTGGGCGTCAGCGACAGCTGCATCTGCAAATGCTTGGCTCATGTGTCCGCTTGCTCCATCAGGTTGACCGATTACAAATACTCGATTACCTGTGCGGAGTGCATATTCTACAGCGTACGATTCGACTCCGGGAGGGTTTCCAGCGCTGGAGCAAAGAAATACTGTAGTTTTTCCAGTTTTAGATTCTTTGTTGAGGATGGAAATTTCACTACTATTGGTACCAAGATTCATGAGTGTTCCATTTTTTTCGTATCGGACATCCACGGGGCATTGTTGAAAATCATATAGCTCGCGCGTTATACGTGCGCGTTCAATTTCTAAATTTATTATATTGGCTTGTTCAGGTTTGATGGTTGTTGAGATGGGTTGTTGGAGTTTGGGTTCGATAGGTTTATTGCCATGTGTTTCTTCCTGAGCGATGTGTATATTTTTTAATAGAGGGCGTAACACTTTGGCTTCTCCTTTTGTGTGAAGTCGTTCTGCAAATCGTCTGGGTATACTATTGATCGCTTCTGATCCTGCATGGGTGTGCTCGGTTAACAGACCCATCATGTAGAGTGCGCCTCCTGCAAGTTGTGGATGTTCTGCACCTGCCTGAATGATAGTGGGAAACGTACGGGTTAAAAATTCTTGTTTATTGGTGACCTGATCTGCTATCCAGCGTTTAAGTGTTTTTTCTCGTGCACTAAAAAGTTTATCGAATTTTTCGACCATACCTTGCTCGATGGGACGAAGTAAATTATCGGAATTATGAAATCCTACACCTGATTCAGCCATATCTTTAGCTATAGTATCATACGTATTGACGTGCATAATCAGTGCGTACGATCGCTTCTTGACGTGGCATAGATGACCGCATATAATACATGAACAATGACTGACTAGAGGCGACGCCACGAGTGGTTGATAACAACACCCCGACTGGCGGGGCTTTTTTTTGTCTCTCATTG
>JAGORV010000017.1:0-6700 GCA_018062625.1 Candidatus Woesebacteria bacterium | reverse complement strand
TCGCTCTTTAACAATCGAATGGTGATAGGAATTTTTTATTGATGTAAGCAGTATTTTGGTCAAACAAAGTGCCCTTATGTCAATTTTTTTGAGAGTTTGATCCTGGCTCAGGATGAACGCTGGCGGCGTGCCTTAAGCATGCAAGTCGGACGGGATTTTGGAGTCGCAAGATTTTGATTTCTAGTGGCGGACGGGTGAGTAGAAGCAGGGAACGTACCCCTTACTGTGGGATAGCTCGTCGAAAGACGGGGTAATACCGCATGAGAACGCAAGTTCAAAGCGCTTAACTGCGCGGTGAGGGAGCGGCCCTGCACTTATCAGCTAGTTGGTGGGGTAAAAGCCTACCAAGGCTACGACGAGTAGGGGGTGTTAGAGCATGACCCCCCACAATGGCACTGAGACACGGGCCATACATCTACGGATGGCAGCAACTGGGAATATTCGGCAATGGGCGAAAGCCTGACCGAGCGACGCCGCGTGAGGGATGAAGTATTTCGGTATGTAAACCTCTTTTGCATATGTGGACACACATAGGCGAATAAGCACCTACAAACTACGTGCCAGCAGTCGCGGTAATACGTAGGGTGCAAGCGTTATCCGGATTTACTGGGCGTAAAGTGTCGTGTAGGCGGTTTACCGCATCGTATCTGAAAGCCCGAGGCTTAACCTCGGCGTTGGATACGAGATGGGTATGACTTATGAGGATTGGAGAGGAAAGGGGAACTCATGGTGAAGCAGTGAAATGCGTTGATATCATGAGGAACACCAAAGGCGAAGGCACCTTTCTGGCCAATACCTGACGCTGAGACACGAAAGCTAGGGGAGCGAAGCAGATTAGAGACCTGCGTAGTCCTAGCCCTAAACGCATGTCTGCTAGTTACTCTGCCGCAAGGTGGAGCGACGTAAGCTAACGCGTTAAGCAGACCGCCTGGGGACTACGAGCGCAAGCTTAAAACTCAAAGGAATTGACGGGGACCCGCACAACCAGTGGAGCGTGTGGTTCAATTCGAGACAAAGCGAAGGACCTCACCAGGGTTTGACATGTTATCGTTTTAACCACCCAGAAATGGGAGGCTATCCGCAAGGATGATAGCACAGCTGCTGCATGGCTGTCGTCAGCTCGTGCCGTGGGGTGTTCCCTTAAGTGGGACAACGAGCGCAACCCCTATCCAATGTTACAAGTGTCATTGGAGACCGCCCACTCTCAGAGTACAGAACTGTTTTTCTGTATTGTGAGAGTGGGAGGAAGGAGGGGACGACGTCAAGTCAGCACGGCGCTTATGCCCTGGGCCACACACACCCTACAATGGCGAATAACAACGGGACGCAAGGTAGTAATGCCAAGCAAATCTCTTAAATTTCGCCTCAATTCAGATTGAGGTCTGCAACTCGACCTCATGAAGTTGGAATTGGTAGTAATCGCGGATCAGCAGGCCGCGGTGAATACGTTCTCGGGTCTTGTACACACCGCCCGTCAAGCCACCAAAGTTGAATGTACCCGAAGGTTCGTTTACGAGTCGAAGGTAAAGTCAGCGATGGGGACTAAGTCGTAACAAGGTATCCCTAGCCGAAGCTGGGGATGGATCACCTCCTTTCTATTTATAAAATTGCTATTGATCGCGAACGATGGGGTGTACCCATCGGGTCGTTGGCAATTTTCTCCCAATTTGTTCCTGTCACCATTCGGTTGTTAAGAGCACGCAGCTAGCGTGTTTATCACAAGATCTCCCCACAAGGGAGATTTTTTGTGGTTTATAGAATGGTTGTATTGATATACTGATATAAGTGAAAGTATTTCATTGGATTTTTGTCAGTTTGATTGCAGCTATATTGGTTAAACCAGTATTTGCATATACGATAACTACAGACCCACAATATGTGGTCATGAACCTTGCTTCTGTAAATGAACTTAATTGGGCAGCACCCGAAGAAGAATGGCAATCAACGATTAAACCACAAGTCGTCAAAGATATCAGCGAGATAAAGGCAACGCTTCCAAAAGGTACGCAAAATCGAAAATTGGCATGGAGCACGCTTATGGAATATATGAATTTTCCGCTTGATACACCAAGTGAAACGTCTATATATGCCATAAAGATGCGACGAATTTTGGAACTTGCGGAAGAGCAAAATCTACCCGTTTTCATACCTCTTAATGGATTTCAATGGTGGGATGAACTTCCCGAACTCTATAATTGGTGGGATCCAGATGGGACACATACACCACAAACATTTTTTGCACGTCAGAAAACAAAAGATTTTCGAGAACGATTTATCAAGGGATACAATCCAGAAAATCGGTGGAATGTAGATTGGCAAAACTTTACCACCCCTATGCAATTAAATGTTCGCAATTGGGGAGGGGGCGGTTTTAGACTAGCGCCACCGCCAAATCTTTTGCGACACACTCGCACAAAACTCACATATCGTGACGTGCTCGAGTCTCGATTGA
This sequence comes from Candidatus Woesebacteria bacterium, assembly GCA_018062625.1. GTDB lineage: Bacteria > Patescibacteriota > Microgenomatia > UBA10105 > UBA927 > UBA927. Next base: position 4,248 of record JAGORV010000017.1, on the reverse strand, counting down.
ACGTAATTTTACAGGAGCTTACAAAAAAACTTTCCGAATGGGAAAAAGAAGGGAAAGAGGAGTTGTTTGTCGGTATTTCGCTCGGAACTGAGATATCTCTGAATGCTTCAGTTACGGCAAGTGACGAGTTTAAACCGTACGGATATCGTGCAGCACAAGATTTACTTTGTGCAAGCACTGAGCCCACATGTGGAATTTCCCAGAATTTTTCGGCATCTACGATTACAAAAGCTAGGCAGGATGCGCTACAGTCTTATTTATTTGATTTATCACTGTTGACTCGTGCTGTGGGATTACCGAAACAGCGTGTGTATACACACGTGTGGGCTGATATCTACTCAGGGAGTGCAAGATATGAAAAATACGGAGAGACGGCGTTTACTCCTTTTTCTCGAGGTGGAATAAGTCTCTACGGGAGTGCCACAAATCCATTTGCATTACCACAGTGGCTAGAAGCTATGAAGACACAATTTTATCCCGCATGGGGAGCAGTAGAGTATTCTACAGATAAGGTCTACAGTAACTGGAGTCAGGGCATGGAAAATACTCTTAATAGCTCTATAAGTCCTGCAAAAGTTGTCGTCATATATAACCTGAGAGAGCACAGAAACACGCCTGCCATCCCTGCATTAGCTTCATTTTTACGAGCAGACCCCAAGGTGACATGTAGCCTTCCAGAAATTATTCCGGTAACTTCCGATGATATACAAAATCCTGCGACACTCCAATGGCGGTATGTTCCTGAAAATGACGCTAAAAATATAGAACAACTCTCGCTCCACGTAAGCTCTGTACACACGACGTTTGGTGCAAATATTCAAGATCACGCTTATGATCTGTCGAGAGATGTAAAAGAAATTTCCACGGAATATATTCCCTATGGATCTCATGATTGGTATATAGAGGCAGTAGGATGTCGAGGGGCCAAAAAGCAGTTTTCTGAACCAAGGATAGTAAACGTTCAAGCAAATTTTTTAAATATTACACCACTTGATTGGATATTTCGAACACTTCGACGATTGCGTTAAAAAGCAGGTATGCTTGAAATAACGAATGGGGTAGATATCTAGCATCTGGGTAATCGCGCTTATCCTTGATGTGGGGTGCGCATACGGTATGGTACAATAATGAGCGTAAAAGTAACATAAAATAGCAATTTTGAGGTTATTAGAATATTATGGCGCGTTGGTAGTGTGTTGACTGGTTAGTTAGCAAGCGCATTCAGATGCGCGAGATTACTGACCATCAATCCCCGCAACGAAGTGGAGGGGAGTAACGTGTTAGAAGGAGAAGTTTGAGGTTATTAGAATATTATGGCGACGTTTACGAAGTAGTTTGATGGCTGGTTAGCGAACAAATGCTTATTTGTGAGTTTAGCAGCCGATCAATCCCCGTAGGGGAAACGCAAGAGAAAGTCGTAGATATTTAGTTTTGTTAAGTATGGCGCGTTGGCGAAGTGGTAACGCAGGAGTCTGCAAAACTCCCATGCGCCGGTTCAATTCCGGCACGCGCCTCAAATTTGGTATAATTACATTTCTTGGGTGATTAGTTCAGCGGTAGAACGCTTTCCTGATAAGAAAGAGGCGCATGGTCCGACTCCATGATCACCCACATTGAGTGCCCCAGAGCTAGAGAAGTAAGCGGTAATGTAAACGCAATAATTGAGCCTGCCAACTATTCCATGCATGGCTTCAAAAGAACTATTTTCATTATCATATAAACAATCACACGTACTACGTCAACTTCCTGTAAAGATAAAGGAAGCGATTTATCCTACCGGTGGAAAGTACTTGCGTTCATGGCAAAAACGCGCGTTCGATATCGCAGGTGCGCTCGCTATCGCTCCGTTTGCCGCTATGGGGATAGGTCTTGGAGCGCTTGCTATTAAACTAGATGACGGCGGTCCTGTGTTTTTTACATTGAATGTTCCGGGTCCAAAAGGGTCGGTTATTCCACAGTACAAACTTCGTACGATGCGACCAGAAAGCACTACGACTGCAGATGCGTTAAATAGAAAGCACGATGAACAACATCGAGTAACTCGTGTTGGAAGACTGCTTCGACAATGGTCCATAGATGAATTGCCTCAAGTAATAAATGTGCTAAAAGGTGAAATGCACTTGGTGGGCAATCGTCCAAATCTTCCTGATAGATTACACGCGTGGTCTGAGGATGATTTTTTGCAAGAGGATTATTTTAGATGGGCGCATGCTAGTGCAGTGAATAAACCGGGATGTGCAAATGTAGGCATTCTTCATGGACGAGCGCACCTTGATGAGACCGAGGACGGGAGGAAGCGAAGATTACGATTAGAACGATATTTTTTGGAGCATAATTCGCTTGCTATGGATTTGAAAGTAATTATAAAAAATATTGGCGCGGTCATTAAGCGAGATGGCGCATATTAGTTGATTGGTGTTATTGCACGTATTTGGTATACTCTGATATACGTTTAGCCTGCCCCAAAGATATTTTTATGGCAGTAGAACGACTTTTACAAGCGAGAGTAAAGATACGAGAAATCGCACCTCATCCTTCCGAGAAACTTTTATCTCATGATCAAGCATGTGCGTTTATAAACAAAGCACATGAAGTTGGTAAAAGCGTCGTGCTCATTGAGGGAGTTTGGGACCTTACACACCCAGGTCATGTGCAACATATTCGAGAAGCCAAAAAACATGCAGACTTAGTTGTGCTCAAATTGGCTTCTGCAGAATATGCAAAGCATTATAAAGGTGCAGATCGCCCAATAGAAACATTTCGCGACATGATGGTTTCGGAGCTAGAAAATGTAGACGCAGTGCTTGTCGAAGAATCACTTATCCCAGCAGAATCTGTGGCTGAAAATGCCAGAATTCTTATGCAACTTCGACCTGACAAGGTCGCCATGGAAATAGAAGATGAGCAATTTCAGCAAAAGTTTAAGACGGTAGATTATGCCAATCGCCATTTGGGCGCTCATATAGAGCCAGTCGTTATGGTGTTGCCATATATGATTTCGACCACTGCGATTGTAAATAAAATACGTAACTTGCCGTTGGCTGGCTGATGTTATTCTTGTTTATAGTTTCGAAGCGCAGGGATACCATATGCCATGATGGCTACTGCAATGATTGTTCCAAAGCCCCCGATAACTGTAGACAGTGGCGCGCCCAACAATCCTGCAACTATTCCTGCCTCTACTTCACCAAGGCGAGGTCCACCAGTATAAAAAATCATATTGATAGATGTCATACGTCCACGAAAATTGTCTGGTGTGTTCATTTGTCGAATGACGTTACGAATTACAGCACTCATGCCGTCACCGGCACCAATTACAATTAACGCAATTATAGAGAGAACATAATTTGTAGAAATACCAAATACAATCGTTCCGATTGCATAGATGATCACTGATCCCAATAGGATTTTTCCTTGATGAATATATTTGCCTACATGAGATGCGACGACACCGCTGATTGTCGCGCCTATAAATGGAGCAGCGTAGAGCAACCCTAACGCTTGGGGTCCAACATGAAGAATTTCTTTTGCAAAAACAGGAAGTAATATGGTTGCCTCAGCAAAGAACGTGGAGAAAAAATCAAGGAGCATGGTTGACCAAATGATCTGTTTACTTTTTACAAACGCAATGCCTTCTCCAATAGCTTTGATCGATGCTTTTGTCCTCGGCCCCTCAATCGCACCAGAAGTGTGAAGTGCAAGCAACGCACCTAATAGAACGAGGAAAGAAAATGTATTTAGTGCATATACAGATCCGACACCTAGGTACGCGATCATAAACCCAGCGATAGCTGGTCCAGCTACTGTTGAAATATTGTATCCGATGACATTCAGACTGACCGCGTTACTGAAATGCTCGCGTGGCACCAGTTGTGGCATAAGTGCTGCACGTGCAGGAGCATCGATGGTATAGAAAGCGAGCGCTATGGCGTTGAGTAGAAGAAGGTTTACAACTGTCGCACTCCCGTTGAGTGTAATCATGGTAACAAGACCTGCGATAAGTGCTTGAATTATCTGGACTACAATTAATAGTTTTTTTCTATTATGTGCGTCGACTATGGTACCGCTTATGAGTCCAAAGATAATGATTGGTAGAACTCGTGATGCCCCAAGGAGCGCAAGAACATACGGTGATCTTGTCAATTCATATAGTTGCCAGTTTAGCGCAACGATTTGCATTTGAGTACCAGCGTTTGAAACAAATTGTCCTGTCCATTGTATGGCAAAGTCACGTGATTGAAGCGCTGG
>JAGORV010000016.1 GCA_018062625.1 Candidatus Woesebacteria bacterium | reverse complement strand
AGAGAAATCGGTAAATCTGCAGATGAAGCAAAAAGTGAAATCATAAGAACCGGAGACCTCATTGATTATTTTGCGGATGAAGTTCAGTCGATTCGCGGAGAGACGTTGGATAGCGATAATTTCCCAGGGTATGATAAAGGGCATATTGCGATGATCGAACGAGTTGCGCAAGGGGTAGTGGTTGCAATCGCTCCATTTAACTATCCAGTAAATCTTTCAGCGAGCAAAATAGCCCCAGCACTTCTCATGGGAAATAGCGTTGTATTTAAACCACCAACACAAGGGGGCATAAGTGCGTTACATTTGGTTCGAATATTTGAAAAAGCAGGAGTTCCTGCAGGAGTGCTCACAGCGGTTACGGGAACAGGTGAACAAATAGGGGACTATGTTGTATCACATGATAGCGCAAGCATGGTGGCATTTACGGGAAGTAGTGATACAGGGATAGCAATAGCAGGAAAATCTGCCATGAAACCATTATTGTTCGAGTGTGGTGGAAATAATCCAACAGTAGTTATGCCAGACGCAGATTTGGCCATTACAGCAAAAGAAATAATTAAAGGTGGATTTGCGTATTCTGGTCAACGTTGTACGGGGATTAAGTATGTATTGACGACACCAGCCGTACAGGAGCAGCTGCTTCCAGTAGTTCTAAAACAGATGGAAACCATGGTGCATATGGGTGACCCACGAAGCCCAGAGACAAAACTTGTCGGCCCCGTGATCTCTGAAAAAGCTGCAGAGCATATAGAAGCGATGATTATTGATGCAGTATCAAAAGGTGCAAAAGTTGTCACAGGTGGTAAGCGTAACCACGCCATGGTGGAGCCAACTATACTTGCTGGGGTAACTCCAGATATGCCAGTAATTGCAAAAGAGACATTTGGACCAGTCATTTGTTTTGTGACGGTACAGTCGTTGGACGAAGCGGTTGGAATTATCAATAAATCCGTGTATGGGTTGCAAGCAAGTGTGTTTACCAAAGATGAAGGCGCGGGACTTGCATTCGCAAAACAGTTGCGAGTCGGAACCGTACAGATCAATGGCTCACCACAACGTGGTCCAGATCACTTTCCATTTTTAGGTATTAAACACTCAGGGGTAGGGGTGCAAGGTGTGCGATATAGTCTTGAAGCGGTAAGTAGGCTAAAGCCCATTGTGATAAACAAACCTCAGTAAATTTTTTGGTGTTTATTTTAGGTGATGTCTTCTGACAAATTTAATTTGATCACTTGTGTATCCTAGTGTTTCTAAAAATTGTTGAATTTCTGCTTTTGATTTTCCCTCGTTCTGCATTTTTTTGGTGAATGTGTATATCCATTCCGTTACCTCAAAAGGAAGGAGTATCCACTTATCTGTCTTTTTTGCGAAGTATTCTGGAATAACGGTGGAATGTGATTTGAAAAACATAGTGAGTCGAGTGATGGACGTGGGGTGAAATTCAGCAAGATAAGCGGTGGCTCTGACCAGTGTTTTGCCGGAATCTGCAATATCATCAACCAGCAATATGCGTTTGTCCTGAATAATTTTAGAAAGCCCCGCGGTGATAGTCACTTGTCCTTGTTGTTGAATATCTGTGTAGCTTTGGATTGTGATGGAGGATATGGGGATTCGTAAATAATCAGAAAGTAGGTGGCCAAGGGTCAATCCGCCACGAGCAATAGCGACAATTTCATCATAAGGGTGGGGTCCTTGTGCCAAGATTGCCGCAGCAAGTTTTTGCGCAAGCGCATGATATTCTTTCCAAGAAACAGACAGATATCGAATTGCCATAGCGTTATAATGTCTCAGACCTTGTCCCTCTGTCAACATCCCTTTATAATAGGAACATGAATCAGCTCGATGTCACTTCATCTCCTCATCCACTGAAGTATTCTAGCGTTGCAATCTCCGGTCCCCCTGGAGCTGGAAGATCTACATTATTGAAAAATCTTCGTGAAGTGTTGACCCCGCTACAATGGGAATTTTTTTCTGGGGGAGATTGGTCACGCCAGTATGCCATAGAAAACGGTAAGCATGATCCAAAAGACCCAACGCATCATCTCGCTACGGATTACGGTGAAGATGTTGATCACAAAATAGATGCAGCGATGCGAGAAAAGATTGCTGATTCTAATGTTCATATGGCAATTGAGTCATGGATAGCGGGATGGAACGCTAGAGGGCTAAAACATGTGTTAAAAGTGCTTTTAATGTGTGATGATTCATTGCGAATAGATAGGATTGTAAATAGAGACAATGTATCAGTCGATCAAGCGAAAGCGCATCTTCGTGCACGAGAAGAGGCAAATCTTTCTAAATGGAGGCGGATGTATAATACGCAAGATTTTTGGGATCCCAAACATTATGACTTGGTTATAAACACCTATTCCCATAGCCCCAAAGAAACCGTGGATATTTTGCTACAAGCGCTCGGGTATTTTACCCATACACCTTAATCAGCGTGTCATTTATATGATTCCAACACGAGCACAAGCTTTATCATTGTGGGATAAATACTCTTTACCAGATGCTAAAAAAACACATGTACAGCTTGTGGAGAAGGTGGCACTATTTTTAGCTAACCGTGTTACAAATGCTACAAGAGTTGATATAAACATGCCATTATTATCCGCCGCAGCGTTACTTCATGACATTGATAAGTCAATCCCAAAAGCCAAAGGTGAACACCATCCAGATACAGGAGTGCGTGTGCTTAGAGAGGAAGGATTTGCCGAAGTGGCTGACCTAGTCAAAACACATTCACTCTCATCTATACTTGATCAAAATCTATCACCAAAAAGCTGGGAGGAAAAACTATTATATTTGGCAGACAAAATGGTGAAATATGAAATTTTGGATGTAGAAAAGAGATTTAATCTTTGGCGCGCAGAGCAATTGCCGAAAGAAGCAGTAAAAGAGCTTGATCTTGCATATCCAAAAGTGAAGCAACTCGAACATGATATATGTAGTTTGATTGGGGTATTGCCGTCTGAAATTGCGGCACTTGCGTGATAGATAAAAACGAGTACAATGATCGATACGCGACTATATAAATATATGAAAAAAAATATTTTCTCTTTGCTTTTTTTGGCCTCGGTATCACTATCACTTCCATTAGTAAGTCCTGCACCTGTTCAAATACTTGCGGTTACACAAAGTGCACCACCCGCAACAGTAGCACAGGTTCCCCCTGTGGTTTCTAGTGATGTGACTGTTGAATATGTGTTGCCATATCCAGGAATTCTTCCGACTCATCCGTTATATTTTTTGAAGATGATGCGAGATCAGATAGTAGAGGTCCTTATTTCTGATCCAGTGAAACGCGCGGATTTTTACATCACACAGGCGGATAAAAAATTAAGTATGGCGCTGGCATTATCTGACGCCAGAAAGACCAAGGAGATGATTCGCGCACTCGATGACGCAGTGATGCTACGACAAAAGAGTATAAAACAGCTAGAAGATTTGCGAGTCGCCAAACAAGAAATTCCTGGGTATATATCTGATCAACTGACGAGATCCCTCGTCAAGCATTTGGAGGTCGTTACACAGTTAAAACAGGAAAAAGAAGAAGTGCAAGGGTTGATAAAGCGTAGTTTGAATTTGAAGAGTGGAAAATGATATTTTGTGATCAATAATACGTATTTAGATCGAGATGGTGGGCAGTTCTAGTTTATTTTTTTTTGGTCGTTTGGATACTAAGCGTATCCAACCGCCGAAAACGAGATGCTGTCTCGACTCAAATGAACATATTATCTCCGTACTTTTCCCTCAATAAATTTTCACGAGGCTAGCAGATAATTTTGGATGGATTTGATATAGAGATTGCCAGTTGACCTAACTACCACTAGTGTCTTAGGATTTTGAGTGGCACCACATATAGCGCTTTTAGGTTTCACGAATGAAATGTCCATACTGCGAACATATTGATACAGAAGTCATAGAAACAAGAGATAGTGAAGACTTGGCGGTAACAAGGCGCAGACGAAGCTGTGCCAAATGTGAAAAGCGATTTACTACATACGAACGGGTAGAGACAGTGCCACTGACAGTTATAAAACGAGATAAGCGAAGAGAGCCATTTGATAGGGACAAATTAAGCCGAGGAATCTGGCGAGCAAGCGGAAAAACCACACTCAAAGCAGAGGATATACGTAGGATAGTAGATGAGGTTGAGCGCGAGCTTATTGGAGGAAATAGTACAGAGGCATCGAGTCAGAGGATTGGTGAATTGGTAGCAAAGAGATTAAAAAAATTAGATAAAATTGCATTCATTAGATTTGCGAGCGTGTTTCGACGATTCGTAGATTTAGAAGATTTTGAAGGCGAAGTAAAAAAACTTTTAAAGAAAAAATAAAATTATGACATTAACTGGCATTCGACAAACTGTATTTTTAGACCGATATTCCGTGAAAGACAAAGAAGGAAATCCGTTGGAGCAAAAACCAGAAGAGATGTGGCGACGTGTATCTCATGCTGTAGCTCAAATAGAGTCCAAGGATAAACGACAATATTGGGAAGATCAGTTCTACAATGCCATGACGGATTTCAAATTTGTTCCTGGTGGTCGTATTCTCTCTGGAGCCGGTACAGGATATAAAGTTACCTTTTATAATTGTTTTGTTATCCCCAGTCCACACGATTCTCGTGGTGGTATTTTAAAAACTCTCGGAAACATGGTGGAAATTATGTCTCGTGGCGGTGGAGTTGGTATAAATCTTTCTAGTCTGAGACCTCGAGGCGCACGAGTAAATAAAGTGAATGGATTTTCTTCTGGTCCATGTAATTGGGCTGAATTATTTTCTGTCGCAACCAAAGATATTATTCAGCAAGGCGGAAGTCGCCGTGGAGCGCTTATGTTGATGTTGTGGGATTGGCATCCAGACATTGAAGAATTTATAACCGTTAAGCAAGACCTTGCCCGTATAAATGGAGCAAATTTATCTGTATGTGTGTCAGATAAATTTATGGATGCAGTTAAAGCAGATGCAGATTGGGATCTCGTATTTCCTGATAAAACAGATCCAGAATATGACACAAAATGGGATGGGTATTTGCCAAACTGGACTGCTTTAGGAAAGAAGGTTATCGTCCAAAAAACCATGAAAGCACGCGCTTTGTGGGATCTTGTAGCCACAGCAGCGTGGAAAAGCGCAGAGCCTGGGGTGGTGTTCATGGAGCGATACAATAAACAGTTTAATAATAATTACTTTGAATACATTAACTGTGTGAATCCTTGCGGAGAAGAAGGTTTGCCAAATTGGGGTGTATGTAATTTGTGTTCCATAAACGTCGCCGCATTAGTCGATGAGAATGGGAAGATGAATTATGAAGAGTTGGCACGTATAGCAAAAATTGGCGTTCGATTTCAAGACAATGTGATCGATGCAGATTTTTATGTATTCGATGAAATTCGAGAAGTGCAACAAAAAGGCGAACGTCGAATAGGTTTGGGATCTATGGGTATTGGTGATGCGCTGATTAAGATGAAGCTTCGCTATGGATCTCCAGAAAGTTTGGCTGAAGTAGACAAAATATACAAAATAATTCGTGATGCGGCATATGAGGCGTCAGTTGAGATAGCACGCGAAAAGGGTCCATTTCCAAAAATAAATAAAGCAAAGCATGTAGAGGGATATTTTACCAAACAATTACCAGAAGCTACGCTTAAAAAGATGAAGCGATATGGCGTACGTAATAGTGTGATATTGCAACAAGCGCCGACTGGTACTACGTCTTTGCTTGCTGGTGTATCTAGCGGAATTGAACCAGTATACGAATTTGAGTTCACAAGGAAATCCCGACTTGGTGAGCATGTGCTGAGACACCCATTGTATGATTTGTGGTACGAAGAGTTTAAAAACACCAATGGTCGAGAACCCACAAAAGAAGAACGACCTCCATATTTTGTTTCTGCAAATGATCTTTCTCCTGAGGATCATGTGTATGTGCAGGCGGCAATTCAAAAATATGTTGATGCATCCATAAGTAAAACAGTGAATGCGCCAAATTCTCATACCGTTGAGGACGTGAAACGTTTGTATACTTTGGCGTATGAACAAGGGTGCAAGGGGATTGCCTATATGCGTGAGGGTAGTCGGCAGGGCGTGTTGACTCGTAAACCAGAGGAGAAAGCCGAGGTAAAGAAAGAAGAACCAGTTGCTCCACTTATTCCAGAAGTGAAGCCAAGACCAATGGTAGTGCATGGAGCGACGTATCAAATAGAGACTCCTGTGGGGCAAGCGTACATCACGATAAATACCAATGGTGGTAATCAACCACACGAAGTGTTTATAAACGTCGGTAAGGCAGGTAGTGATGTCACCGCTATGGCAGAAGCCATGGGGAGACTCATCTCTTTGACGCTTCGTGTTGCATCACCGATTACTCCGATGGAGCGCGTGCACAAGATAGCCGCTGAGCTTATCGGTATCGGGGGAGCTAGAAGTATGGGCTTTGGAGAGAATCGCGTCCGTAGTTTGCCAGATGCTGTAGCAAAAGTTATCGATCGACACTTTGGATTTTTTACAAAGCATCGTTTAGATGAAGCAGTTGCAACAGATAAGACAGTGCACGCCGATGCAAAGGTGGCAGATGTTCCAGAAGCCACAAACGGTCATGCAGCAGCTCCTGCATTAGTAGAAGCCGTCACGCAACAACCGCTGTTTGTGCAAAAAGAGCGAATGGTGACTGTTGATCTCTGTCCGAGTTGCGGAGAAGGATCACTCGTTTTTGAGGAATCCTGCAAAAAGTGTTACAGCTGCGGATACTCCGAGTGTTGATTTTTTAGGTATGCCAATTTATACAAGAACAGGGGATAAGGGCACAACATCGCTTTTTGGCGGAAAAAGAGTGTTGAAATGCCACGACCTAGTTGATGTCTACGGATCCATAGATGAGCTCAATTCTTGGATAGGGCTCATTTCTTCACAATTAGATATCGTCGATGTGCGAGATTTTCTTACCGCAATTCAATCCGACTTGTTCACTATAGGTGGTCACATGGCGGGGTGGAAAACAGAGCTTGATTCGATTGATGATCGTGTTGTTCAGATGGAAAAGACTATCGATGACATGGAAAAAACACTTCCAGAACTCAAAAACTTTATACTTCCTGGGGGAAGTCAGCTTGGGGCGACAGTGCATCTAGCTCGCGGAGTGTGTCGTAGAGTGGAACGACAAGCAGTAGCGTTAGATCAAAAAGAATCGGTAAGTGAAGAGATTATAAAGTACCTTAATCGTTTATCTGATTTTTTGTTTATGCTCGCTCGTTTTATAAATAAACAACAAGGAGCAGTTGAAGTTATTTGGCAGGGTATTGACCGCGAAGCCAAAAAGAAGTAAAAGTAGCTAGGTAGTATGAGGAATCCCGCGAAACTCGGGAACTGTGCCGCAACGGTAAATAGTCCGGAACTCATATATACGTATCGATCCCGAGCAGGAAGTGCGTGATACACGCAAGAAATTTACACGTTCTATAGACAACGATGTCTGTAGCATAGCCAGATATTGGTTGTGCATATTTTTCTTACCTTCTCGAGATCGAGGAGGTTTTTTTATGGAAAAATATATCATCACCAGAGATCAGTCATCCGATACGACAAGTCGTGTACTCTCCGATATATATCGTGATGTGGTGTTTAACCGTCAAATAACAGCAACTCGTGTAGAAAATGTACGTGCTGACACGAAAAAAGCAGAGGATGCACCGGTGTGGCGTGGTGATCATACGTTTAGTTCTGATGCGGCTAAGTATTCTTTTTTAAACTTCATTGAACCAGAGGTGGCTAATAAACACCCTGATTGGTCAAAGCAAAAAATTAGAAAAGAAGCCCTGACAAAGTTTCAGCAGCGTTTAGAGCAGGACTTATCATATGAGCAAAAAGAATCTTCACATCAAGAAACAGCAGTGCATTGGCGGGTAATAGAGACACCAGCTGGTACACAAGAGCTTGCGACAGAATATGGTGGTGAGACCATTACCCTGAGACAGCTTTGGGATCACACACGAGAGTACGCAGCGTTTGTAGGCATACCGAGTGCATACAACGCAAATGAGGAAAAAGCGCAGTACGCCATGGAACAAGCGTTTATACGAGGAGATGCTCAAGCATATATAAGCGTACTTTCTCATCCCGACGCTGTTAGATATGTGCAGGTGTGGGAGCGTGATGAAGATGGAGGAGTGCTATCGAAGCAAATTGATCTGTATAAAACGACAGGCAGAGACTTTACCCAAACAGAAGGCGATGTGCTCGTAAAGCACTTGGCGGCATTTACGGAAAACGTGCAGGGAATGCCTGTTGTAACTACAGATGCTGCATATGCGCATTTTATTGTGCGATCAGGGAGCGTTGGAGAACAAGATATACGGACAATTGCCATTGTGCAGGCTGCAACATTACGAGAATCGTCGAAGACGTATGCAATTTCCGATATAAAAGACAAAGAAGTTCAGGTTCCGCTCATGGCTCATAAAGAAACGCAAAATAATTTTTTAGACATACAGCTATTTGTCACTGAGGCGATAAATAAAAAAATTGCTCAACTGAAAGAAATGGCCACGGCACAAAAAGTTACAGAAAAAATAGAAAAAAGTATAGAACCTAAGCTCAAGCTGAAAACGGAAAAAGGACCTCAAAGCGAGAAAGATTTTCCCCTGCAGAATGCGGTCATCAACCATACACAACCCGAAAAATTACATATAGGGGAGATGGACCCTGTTACGGATGTATTGGCTGAGCTTGTTATAACAAAAACGGTACTATCTTTGGGATCGCAGTTTTCTGAAGTGTCAGGTGGTGCATTGTATTGGCTTGCTATCCTTGTAGAAAAAAAACCATTACCTTCAGAGCAGATTATAAAATCAGAGACTATACATGAAGCAATGGTTTCTGTGATGCGCTCTGTCCGAATATTTTTTGAGAAAGGGAACGAAACGTTTACAAAAATATACGGGCGCTCTAGGCGGTCGGTGGAATATGCTGTTGAACCAAGTTTACCTTCGAAGTTGAAAGATCAAGAGGAAATTCCTCAGAGAGCATTTGGATTTTTTGAACAGATTGCGTTACATATGGATGAGTCTCGCCCTATTGCAGTATTTGCGATGCTTAAAGAACTTGCGCACCTTTTACAACCAAAGAGTACAACAAATGAAGAAGTGGATCAGCCGCGTGATGTGGGTAGGCCAGTAGCATTGGATTCTGGCAAAGTTATACTTGAAAAAGAAGCATCACTAGTACCAGTGTTTTTTGGGATATTTTATTGGGTATTTTTGTCATATACAGTGAAGTCATCTTTTGCGCATAGTGGCGGAGTAGAAATCGGTGCACGTGATGCAAAAGATGCTGACGAGAAGCATGGTACAGAAGATTATGTCTCTGATCAGCCTCCATGGATACTATTGAGTATTATCTGGCACCTTACGATGCTTCGTGAAGCGGCGATGGTAGCGTCAGCGCCACAACAGATAGTTACGCAGAGTACTCAAGTAACAGACTCGACTGTAGTACCAAGCTCTACCGTATCGGTTTTGCCTTTGACCGGTGTAATTTTTCCGAGCTTGTTCGTGTTAGAATAAATATATGGATACCCTGCCACAATCACCATCCGTTGCCACAACTCCTTCGCCTACTGTTTCTACGCCTAAATCAACAGTCGCACCAGTTGTGCCACAAGGTGCGGGAGTCGCAAAAGAGGTAGAGGCGATCCATGTAGCGCCTGTAGAAACACCGTCGCTTACTGAAGTTGGACAAGAGGCTCCACTTCCTGCGGAGCTTTCACACGTTGGTGTCTCTTTGCATCCGACGACCATAGAAATTCCAAAAACTGTGGCTCAGCTTGGAGTAAAACCCGTAGGGTTATCAGCGCCGATACAAGCGATGCCGACAATAGTATTGCCACTATCGGATGAAAAAATTGCAGAAGGATTGCATCAGAGCATAACGAGCTCATGGAGATGGCTTTCGCAGTGGTGTATTCGAAGATTGAAAGAATTGCATATCGCACTTAATGCTAAAGGCGGTAAAGTAGTGAGAGAAAATACCTAAAGGAATTATTATGCCAGATCAACTCATGGATCTAGTTTATCAATTAGAAGTAATAGGGATCAGCTTGCTTTTGATGTGTATATTTTTGGCTGGTCTTGCTGCGGTTGGATACATCATGTTTTTGTTTTGGAAGTTTCGGGATCGCGAAAAACGATCCCTAGAGTATGTGCTCATACAAGTAGCTACACCTCGAGATAACGAAATAAAAATAGATGCCGCAGAACAAATGTTTGCAAGTCTTCACGCGATTCACAAAGGAGGGTTTTGGTCATTCTTGAAGCCTCAAGAGCATATTTCATTTGAAATAGTCGCAAAACGTGAGGATATTCGTTTTTATGTATCTATGCCAAAACACCTTATGGATTTGGTAGAGAAGCAAATTCATGGCACATATCCAGGAGCCGATGTAAAAGTAGTTGAGGAATACAATATCTTTAATGAACAAGGCAAGATTGCATTTGCTGCATTGTGTTTGGCAAATTCTGATTATCTTCCAATTCGTATATATAGAGATTTGCCTGTAGACCCATTGTCATCACTTACTTCGGTGCTTGCAAAAATGAGCGAGGGTGAAGGCGCAGTGATTCAGATTTTGATTCAATCAGCGGGTAGCAAGTGGAGTAGTTTAGGTAGATCCTATATATCCAAAACAAAAAAGAATGAAGCGAATCCAGAAAAGGCGAGTTTTAAAGTTGACCAAAAAACACTAGAATCTATTGACCAAAAAACCTCTAAGCCAGGATTTAATGCCGTTGTGAGACTCGTTGTGAACGCAGAAACAAAAGAAGCAGCGGATGCAAATTTAGAAAATTTAATGACTTCATTTCATCAATTTGGTTCAGATCACAATCATTTTACGAAAGTAAAGTATCCTCTGAAAAAATTATTTATGACGGATTTCATCTATCGATATTTTCCTGCATTTAACTGGGTATTTTTTAAGCAATATTCTGTGCTCAATAGTGACGAGCTGGCGACTATTTATCATTTTCCAAATAAGTCGATCGAGACACCACATATTTTTTGGCTTAACGCCAAGCGCGCCCCAGCGCCAATGCTTATTCCAAGCTCTGGTTTATTTTTGGGAGTCTCTAAGTATCGTGGGGTAGAGAGACAAATTTTTCTTGGCGATGATGACAGGCGTCGTCATATGTATATCATTGGAAAAACTGGTACCGGTAAATCTCAGTTATTAGAAGAGTTAGTTGTGCAAGATATTAAAGCAGGTAAAGGGTTGGCGGTTATTGATCCTCACGGAGATTTAATAGAAGGAATTCTCAATAGAATTCCACCAGAGCGGGCTGAAGATGTTATATATTTTGACCCGTCAGATACAGAACGACCCATGGGTTTAAATATGTTAGAGGCATATACCGAGGAACAAAAACATTTTGTGGTGACCTCTATCGTGGGACTTATGTACAAGCTATATGATCCACAGAAGACAGGTATTATCGGTCCACGATTTGAACACGCAGTGCGCAACGCTATGTTGACGGTCATGTATCAACCCGGGAGCACGTTTATTGAAGTGGTGCGTATTTTGACAGACGCTGCATATGTGCAAGAGTTGTTGCCGAAAGTAACAGATCCGATTATTCGTCGGTATTGGACAGATCAGATAGCACAAACAGCTGACTTCCATAAGTCTGAAGTGTTGGATTATATCGTTTCTAAGTTTGGTCGATTTGTCACGAATAAAATGATTCGTAATATCATCGGGCAATCGCATTCAAGTTTTGATTTTAGAAAATGTATGGATGAGGGTAAGATTCTGTTGATCAATTTATCCAAAGGAAAATTGGGAGAAGAGAATAGTAATTTTCTTGGACTTATATTGGTGCCAAGAATATTGTTGGCCGCTATGAGTCGTCAGGATATCGCGGAAGATAAGCGTCGAGATTTTTTTGTGTACGTCGATGAGTTCCAGAATTTCGCGACACCAGATTTTGCACAAATACTTTCTGAGGCTCGTAAGTATCGATTGAGTCTTACGGTCGCAAATCAATTTATCGGTCAGATGGAAGAAGAGGTAAAAAATGCAGTCTTTGGAAACGTAGGATCTGTTATAACTTTCCGAGTAGGTGTAACCGATGCAAATTACCTTGCGCATGAATATCAACCAGTATTTAACGAAACAGATCTTATCAATATTGATAAATTTAATGCCTATATAAAAACAATCGTCCATAATGAACCAGTAAAGCCTTTTAGTTTGGATTTGACCAAGGACATGAGCAAAGTAACTGCAGAGAGAAATCCAGAAATTGCAAAAGCAATCATTCAACTTTCACGATTAAAATATGGACAGCCACGAGAGTTGATAGAAGCAGAAGTCTCTGAACGATCTCATTTGTAAATACCTGCTTTACATTTTTTGTGATTACGTTATTCTTCATATACATTGATAATTATGTGACGTAATATATATCTTCATGGAAACAACTTCTGACGCAGGAAGCATCGTAAAGTCACAAGCAAATATAGTCTACATATTTAATATGTCGGAAGATGTGTGGCCATTTATACAGGCCATGAACGACCCCGCAGCACGAACCCGAGAAATAGAAGAAAATGCAGATTTGGGCGATCGCGACTTATTTTCTTTTTGCGGTGAAGAAAATATGATTTTTGTGTTGTCAGAAAAAGTATCTACTGAGTTTTATGGATATTTCGAAACGGTATTTGGAAAACGAAATTTTCAAATTTTAGTTCCCAAGCACCATAGTGGCATCATCTGTGAAGATATTATCGCAGATAAGGCAGTCTATAATGCTCTTGTTATTGCAGCAAATGGTCAAAAGCGTTTAGCGCTCAAAAGTTATTCTACGTCTCAACCATTTCTAAATCTTGTAAGAAAACTGCGAAGCGAAGGGCTTACCATAACTACACCTGATGCTCCTGAGGAAGAGGATGCGTGGACCGTAAATTTTTATGGAAGTAAGTCCGGTATACGACAGCTTGCAGGCCAGAGTCGGGCGATTGAACCGGACTTTGTTATGCCAGAAGGCGTTGTAGCAAGTGGCATAATTGACGCGTCGCGTATCGCAGCAAATAAATATATCAAAGATCATGGAGTCGTTATAAAAACAAATAAAGGCCACTCTGGTATGGGGGTGCTTTTGTTTAAAGAAGGAGATTTGCCAAATGATTTTGTGTCATGTCAACAACAAATTTTAACGCATTTAGAAAAAGATGCATATTGGAATCAATTCCCGATTGTCATTGAATCATTTATTTCGATAAATTCGGCGATCGCTGGAGGGAGTCCCAACGTAGAGTTTCATATAGCCAAAAATGGACACGTTGAAATATTGTTTTATGGTGGCATGCGCATGACTGCGGAAGGTTCATTTCGAGGAATGGAAATTCATAATGATGTAATTTCTGATCAGTTGGCGGCGCGAATGGTGGACACAGGCTTTTTTATAGCAGAACAGTATCGCGCCAATGGATATCGTGGATATTTTGATATCGATTTTGTTGCGTCAAAAAATGGACAGCTCTATGTGACAGAGTCTAATGTTCGTCGAACGGGAGGCACCCATGTTTCTGCAGTAGCGGAGCAACTTTTTGGGAAAGACTTTATGTATCTTACCTATATTTTGTCAAACAATTCTTATTTACTGCCACAGGGATCATCGTTTACATTTTCTACAGCACGAGAGAGATTGGGACCCGTACTTTTTA
>JAGORV010000015.1 GCA_018062625.1 Candidatus Woesebacteria bacterium | reverse complement strand
TGTCATCGATATTTACATTTCCTAGCATGACCTGCTCTACAAACAATTGCTCGCTATCGGTACCTTTCTCATATTCACCTGCTGCAAACACTCCTTCGTTTTTGTAATATCCTTCTATGTTGTGGGCAAGATAATCCTCCGCAGTGCCTTTA
Source organism: Candidatus Woesebacteria bacterium (assembly GCA_018062625.1). Lineage (GTDB taxonomy): Bacteria > Patescibacteriota > Microgenomatia > UBA10105 > UBA927 > UBA927. The sequence goes on along the minus strand of JAGORV010000015.1, from coordinate 13,812 downwards.
TTTGTTTTCATCCATGCTTGCGCATCGGCACTTGCATTGATGGAATCCAAATAATTCTTTTTAAGCTCGGGATTCAGCTCCAATGTGGCAAGTTTTCCATCCGTTTGATTTTTGACATACCAATCAGGACGTGTTGGAATCACAGTAAACATGCTTTCTAGTGTTTTACTCATAAACCCGCTAGTCCACTCTTTTACTGGAATATCTACCTCACGAGTAGCCAACTCGCTTCCTGAAACCGCACTCGATATTAGACTAAACACACCCCATTTCGGAAGCTCTATGTGTACTGGTTTTTGTGCTTCTTTCTGTTTAGCGAGCAAATCTAACGGCACAATATCCCCACTCAAAAACTTCGCTTGATTGAGATCCAGAGAGCCAGTAGTATTCCATGTACTTGCCAACTGTTGCGCTGCAACCTGATTTGCCGCATCAAATTCTGCTCTTCGTTGCTCTTCCGACTTTGCCCTATCGAAGCTGTCACTGTTCGCAATCTGTTCATCGCGCCACTTCTTATACGCATCTGAATAGGCACTATTTGGATTTGCTTCAACTAAATTCTGTGGGGTTGCTTGTGCATTTGCCACTGCCTCAACCACATAATCAGGCACAACAGCTTTTAGCGCCTTTTGAATAGCAGCCGTGTCAGTTGGCGACTTCACGTCTTTAAATATTGGATCATTTTTGTGAGCATTATAAAACGCTTGCTGATCTGCGGTGGTGCCCGCAAACGCATTGATGTAAGACGTATTCACGTCCGCTTGCTTGAACGCGGATTGTAGTGCGGATGTTGCCGCAGAAGGTGCACTGGCCAATATGGTTGTTTTTGCAAATGCCGGATCATCACACTTTGCGCTATCTGTCGATTTCGCAAATAATTTACAAACTGCAGTTGATGCCCCATTTTCCACATTGACAACAATGTTTTGTACCCAATTGTCTTGAATTTGCTTAGCAAAATCAGGATCTATCTTCGCATCAGCAATTAGTTTTTGCTTTTGTGAATACGTTAATCCCGACTGATTCAGGATGTCGGTAATCTTTTTACTGTCAGTAAATGTCTTGGTTATCGCACTTTGATCCGCACTTGTCGTTCCTGGGTATGAAAGTGCAGCTATCGCTTGTGCTTGCTGGGCTTTACACACCACCTCTGGCTTTTGATTATTTTGCTTAGCGCCAGCCACACAACCGGCATATTCAGACTCTGCTATGTAGTACAAATTGGACGCTTTGTTCACGATGTACGCGTGATATGCCTCGTTTAATTGCTCCGCAGCTTTAGCTGGGTCTATACCCACTGCCACAAGAGCGCCGTTTGCATCATTGAGGTATCCTTTGCACAGCGCATCGCTTCCTGCATGCTGACTTTTACAAACCTCATAATTATTTCGTGACTCGTTGTATGAATTTTGCGCTTTGTATACCTGAACATTCGTCGTAGTTTGCTGTTTGAGAATATCCAAATATTGTTGCGACACTCCTGTGACCCCAAACTGAGCATTCGCCTGCGTCTGACATGAGGATGCACTCCCACCATTTGATGTACATTGATACACAGATTGAGATATTTGATTCACTTTTTCAGCAAATTCCGCAGATTCTTTTTTGTAATCATCTGCTTTCCCAAGGAAAGATGGGATAACAGTAAGAGGACAGCCGGGACATTGTTCCCATCTCCCCTCTGCGGGATTGTTTGGATTTGCGATACAGCGATACCGTTGATTTGCATTGTTTTCTGTCGCTTCACCATATTGCTCACCTGTCGCGACATTTCCTTCTGTAATCCCACCGCAACTAACCAACGCTTTTGGCTTTACGCTCGGAGATGGAGTGATTGTCGTCGCAAGTTTTGTAGGCACAACGGGAATTATCGGTGTTATAACGGGTGTTACCGATGGCGTTGGATTTACTGGACTGCCATTTGTAACTGTAGGATTTACCTTTGGTGGCGCAGCGGTTACTATCGGAAATTGTGCACGACACTCTCCAGCTCCCCCTCCGTTGCTCATACACTCAGCAAATGTAGTTGCCTTTTTCTTTGCCACGGGCGCAACCGTTGGTGTCACGGGAGGCGGATTACACGTAGCACCGCCAAACAAGCCAGAAGATCCATTTGCACATTGGGTACGACAATTTGGAAAACATTTTTGTCCAGCAGCAATCGTAGGAGTCACCGTAACACTTGGCGTTTTTACTGTTGTTTGTGTGCCAGATGCTACAGGTGATGGGGTTGGTGTCGGAGTAGATTTACAACTAGTCCCCAACCACCCCCACCAACAGAACGATGGGAGCGATGTAGGTACAAGTGACGCCTGCATCGGTGTACCGTTTATAGGCACACACTGACCAGTCTTTTTATTATAAAAAACTCCAGGCTGATTGCTACACTCTGGATCCCCTATGAGATTGGCAAAAGCATTATTTGGCGGAATCGTAACAGTGACCGTTATCGTTGGTCGTGGTGTAGTCGTCACGATAGTTCCAGCAAGCCCAGTTAGACGCAAACAATTCGCCTTTTGCGCAGCCGTAAAAGTGGGACTGTTACAAATCGATACTGACTTCGTTGGCGTTACGGCTAACGTTGCATTTGCTCGACAAGTAGCCTCACATGCATGATTATTTTTACAAGAAAGCACACAGTTATTCAGTTTTGCGGCTACTGTAAGGGTTGGTGTCTTAGTTGGAATAGTAGTTTTTGTTGGGACCGGAGTTTTTGTCTGTGCTTTTGTACTCGTTACCGTGACACCAGCTTTACATGCATTTTCACACGAAACTGAACCCTGACAAAGCTGTTTACAGCCGGTGAGTGTCAACGGTTGTTGCGAGGGAATCGGAGTCTTTATTGGCTTTGGTGTGCTCACCACCGTGTTGTTGTATGCTGCAAATTGTCGAAGCTCTCCCGTACGCTGTGTTTGTATGCGCGCAACGATAAAAAATGTCGTTGCTGCAAATACCATAAGCAGGACGAGTGGCAGCAATTGCATCGCTCCGTGTGGCGAGGCTATACTCTTCTGAATTATTTTATTATAACAATCTATGAAAAACTGTATCAGTTTTGGCTTTGGGGATAGAGAGTTGAGGATTTCACGCTTATTAGACTGTTGGTTTGATATAAATTCGGGCACAACGAAATAAAAAGTTCCCAGCATTCCCAAACCTCGCATCTTTCGTGCCCACAAAGGATGCAAATATTTAATACTAGGCCCTTATTAATACTATGAAGAAAACAAGCCACTTATGTCAACGACCAACCTACCCTCTTGACAAGTAGCATAGATGTCGTCAAAACTAGTGATATGGCAAAGAAAAAAGTTCATCATAAAAAAGTTCAAAGAACCTCAAGAAAAGTAGCTCCACACGAATCATATTTTGTCGTCGTTCGAAGCTGGATGTTGCTCGTTATGTTCGCGCTTATGCTCGGTCTTGGAGCAGTGGTTGGGACATATCTCAACGAACAGTCAAATAGCACACCAATAGTCGCTGGGGCACAAACTAGTCGATAATTCAAACTCTCCTTTAGATACTCCCGAATGTTTCTGTTATAATTCTTGTTATGCTTTCGGGGCCTGTAGCACAGTTGGTAATGCGCCGCATTCGCATTGCGGAGATCAGCGGTTCGACTCCGCTCAGGTCCACACTTCGCTCCGATATAAATCGGAGCTTCGCGTGGCAAGCCACAAGAAGTTGCGAAGTGTGTCCCGCGTAGCTCTTTGAGCTAAGTAGGACAAAAAAGATATATCGGGCCCGTAGTACACCGGTAGTATGCCTCCATGGCATGGAGAAGAAAGGAGTTCGATTCTCCTCGGGTCCACACTTCGTTCCGCAAAGCGGAACTACGTGTGGCTAGGCCACACAGAAGTGTGTCCCGCGTAGCTCATAGAGCGAAGTGGGACATACTTTTAAATTGTAAATTCTTACCTACCCAAAAGCATCAAATACTATCGTTTAGTATCTATTTGAGGAATGATGCGGGGCTTACCGGAGTACCATTTTTACGCACTTCAAAATGGAGATGTGTTCCTGTTGAACGACCAGTAGACCCCATTTTACCAATCACCTGACCACGACTTACTTTGTCTCCCGCTTTCACATATACCTCTGTCATATGCGCATATAGCGTAGATAATCCATTTCCATGGTCAATAATCGTGTGCCTTCCATATCCGTAGGTCAAATACTCCACGACTATAACCGTCCCCTCACCCGCGGCTGTTATCGGTGGCTGTGATGGATTGGCTATATCAAACGCCATGTGATACCAAATCGGATATTGCGTGACCAGTCCATTCGTTGGCCATGAAAACTGCCCAGTTCCCCCTGCAGCAAGCTGAGAGAAGGAGTATGAAGGCGCAATCAATCTCACGGCTTCTGGCATAACACCATCGGGAACAACCAGAGATTGTCCAACACTAAGTGCAAACGTATCCAAATCAGTAAAATCATTAAATGGAAAGTTTAGGATCTTTTGCGGTTCGGTTTTGTATTTTTTTGCAATCGAATAGATAGTCTCTCCTTCAGAGACTTTATGCACTATTCCAGTTACCGGTGGTATTTTTAGCTGATCCCCTATGCTCAAACTATCACTCTTTATATTATTCTGCCACTTTATTGTATCAACCGATACGCCAAATTTTTGCGCTACCACTGATAGCGTATCACCCTTTTGGATACTGTATGTTATTATTTGATCCCTTGGCTTGTCTGACACTTGTGTCTGAACGCCATATGCAGATAAATCAAGTGAAGTAACGACAGCTGAAGGAGGAGTAAAATCTGCAAGCGCTCCTTTTACACCCACTGGATACGCGTTAGCTAGAACTGGCGCAGCAACGACCGCCACCACAACCAAGATACTTATAGAAAAATGCAAGAATGGGCGCTGATACCCACCTCGACGAGCCATAAGAATATCCACAAGCACGTCCTTTTTGGTTTCAAACCACACGCCAAACCGTCTAAGCTTTCGAGACACATAGAGGTACCAACCCGTTCGCCACAATCGAATATCCTCGGCTAGTAATTGAAATATCTTGCGCATTAGAATTGTATGGTAACACGTGAAAAATGAAGTTACAAATTGCTAAAGTGAGTATTTAGGAGCCTTTAGAAAGACTATCGAGGAATTCGTCGTTACTTTTTGTTTTACCCAATTTATCGATAAGCATCATGGTGCGTTCTTCATCAGAAAGAAGAGACAGCATATGACGGAGTGTGGTAACTTTTTTCATGGTATCTTCGCCTAAAAGAAGCTCGTCATGTCTTGTGCCACTCTTCCCCGCATCTATCGCAGGAAATACTCGACGCTCTTGCAATGCACGAGAAAGATGCAACTCCATATTTCCCGTACCTTTAAATTCTTCATATATCAAATCGTCCATGCGACTACCAGTCTCAACCAACGCTGTTCCAATGATCGTAAGCGATCCTCCATCAGTTACCCGATGCAGCACAACTTCCTCACCCTTATCTTTTTTCGCTTGTTCTTCTGGTGTTATAAATGGCTCATTGCAACGAGCTGCTCCCAAGAATTTTTTCGCTGGATATAACGCTGCTGGATCAAATCCTCCAGATAATGTTCGGCCACTCGGATTAACCACCAAATTGTATGCGCGGGCAAGACGGGTTATAGAATCGAGTAAAATGACGACATCGTGACCCATCTCGATTAATCGTTTGGCTCGATCAAGCGCCACCTCTGCCACTCTCGTCTGATGATCTGGAGCCTCGTCAAAATTACTTGCGTATACTTCTCCTTTTACCGAGCGTGAAATATCAGTAACCTCTTCTGGACGTTCACCGATAAGCACTGCCATCAGATGTACCGCTGGGTAGTTTGCTGAAATTCCAGCCGCTATTTCTTTAAGAATTGTAGTCTTTCCTGCTTTAGGAGGTGAAACAAGCAATCCTCGTTGACCAAATCCAATCGGTGCCAAAAGATCGATGATTCGTGTAGACATCGGTGACTGTCCCGTTTCGAGCTTAAGCAATTTATTTGGATACACTGCCACCAAGTCTTCAAATCGTGGTCTGTTTTCCATGAGCTCTGCGGCAAGCTCATTTACCTTCTCTACCTTCAATAATCCCCAATATCGTTCACTCTCTTTAGGCTGTCTTGCCTGACCCTCTACCAAATCACCATTTCTTAACAAAAATCTACGTATCTGTGATTGAGAAATATAAATATCTTTTTCACTCGGTGTATATTTTGGTCGCAAAAATCCATGACCTTCAGGCATAGTATCAAGCACACCTCGGACGGTTTCGGTAGGAACATCTACATCAGGCTGATATGTATCTGGCCCTACTGGACGAGATGCTACATATGGTGATGGTCCACGATTATATCCATCATCTCGACGTGGAGCGTTATAGCCATTATCTCGATTGTTATATCGATCTGATTGATTCCCTTGATATGGTCGATCAAATCCACCGCCACCTCGATACCCACCACCTCCACGATTACCTCCGTAACCACCACGATTTCCCCCACGAAAATCTCGTCTTGGTCCTCGATCGCGATTTACCGGATTTAATGAACCGTAAGTAGGCTGAGTAGTCATGGGTCTAGTCTGTGGCTCAGCATTTGTAGGCTGCGAAATAGATGCTGTTGTAGGTTGCGCTGGAGTGATTGCTTCGATCTTACTAGAATCTTCAAGGCTAGCTCGAGGCGAACCCACTAAGTCTTCCACGCTAAAAGCCGAAGTTGCTGCGACGTTCTCAGATTTAGCTTGGGATGTCGGGACATTACTCACTACTTCATCGACAGACACCACAGGAACATCTGCTGATTGCGTATCTTTGCTTGTTTTTTTTGCTGCTGGTTTACGAGTGGTTGCGCGAAATGCCATACGTCGTGCGAATAGAATATTTAATGCTTGTGCCTCGTGCTATATAGAAAGTAATGATAAATGAACTTATGTAAGGGAATTCATGAAAAAACGCTTTCTACAACGGAGGAGTCAGTGTTCTTGGGATATTTTACGAATAACTGCCCTACTTGTCAATACGCGGATTCATTCGTTCATATATGACTGTTTCTCCATGAACATATACCACTCTTGCCATATCCGCAAATTTTCGCTCATTTAAATTAATAAATTTTTGCCTCTCAAACGTACCTATCACGATATATCGGACTTTATAGAGGTCAAGGAGCGCACGGGTTCGCTCAACATTCTCGGATTCGTACATCTCCCTTACTTGCTCACGTCGTGGAGACACGACATCATACGTTCCACGCCAAAGCCATTCATGTACTGCCCATCCAATTGGCGTCGGAATGCCGGTAAATACCGAATATCGTTCATAATCAGAGTAACTTTCTCCATCCGCTTCAAGTAATATGGACTGCTGAGTACCGGGTAACGGATGTGCTGCATCATAGGCTCGTAGCCATTCTATGCCACCAAAATCATCAGGATATTGTCCAAGTAACCAATTCAACCCATAAATACCCTCATAACTTCGCAGGCTGTTGAAGTACGATCGAACAGAGAAAACTGGATATAATGATACGAGAAATAATTGCGGCATCAACAACACAAAAAAAGCCACACGATACATACGAGGCACTAACTTTTTTGACTGCGTCAGAAACCAAACAATCGTGTATGCCGATAGGATAGAAAATAAAATGAATGCCTGATACCCAAGCTTAAACATAGTGTTACTACGAAAATGGGTTGGGTATATATCTTTAAAATAGAAAAATTCAGGAAAAATTATGAGCACTATAGCAAACAAAAAACAAATCACAAGTACTTTTTCTGTATGAGTAAATTTACTGTTCCATAATGTATATATGGAATGAACAGACAAATAATTTATGTTGCTGTTATTTCGTCTCCGCTCCCCTACTGCCTTACTTTTAATTTTTGCGGCAATCAAAGCCACGCCACAAAACCAAAAGAATCCCCATAAAATCCAAAGCATCCAAAATGGGGATTTCTGACACTTTTCAACACTCTCAAAGAGTAATGGCCCCACGTGAGAATTTGCCAAAAACGCTGGTGGGCAATTCAGCGCCACGCCATTCACAAACGACTTGAAGTGAATCAGAAATGGCAGACTTGACCAAACTGCAGATAAAACAACAATGCTCATCGAAACCAATTTCTGCTTCCACGACTCTAAGGAATGTCCGATTGTAAAGAAATACACAATCAAAAATATTCCTAAATATATAGGTCCATCAAGCGCATTAGTCATCAACAGCACACCAACGAGAAACCCATAAAACACCAATGTGTTTATAGATATCAATCCAAACCATGAATGCGTAGTCGAACTATCTGGGTCCGTACGCTTGACACCAGCACCGGCAAACGTAACAAGCAGGAGACCAATTGCCAATAATACAAATGGCAACGAAAGCACATGTCCATGTACATCAGACACAACAAATGAATAACTGGGGAACTCGTGGATAGAATACGGAATAAATCTCGTTGCGTTTGCATACCAATACGTTTCTAAGCCTTCTGGCAATCTCCTCCAAAATTCTCCCATTGGCCATAACAACTGCCAAAACGGCTTCACCGCGTCTCCCGTATACCCTCGAGTAAATGCATAGAGTGTCTGCATATTCCCTGCAAGTGTTACCAAAAATGCAGTAATCACTCCGCTACATATCGCCACGATCCGTCTGTTAGATCGCCATAATTGATATCCAATAGAAAAACTCATGGTGACCGTCCATGCAAATATAGAAGCCAACATGAGGTTAAAGGTGTAAGCGAGGTCCAATCCTGACACCTTGGTGATAAGTGCGGTCGCCAAATGTCCAAAATAATAGTAGTTTATGGATTCTGGTGGATACCACATATCCGCAGGAGGGAAATATTGACTACGAAGTATAGAGTTCATGAATCCATAATCCATAAACTTCTCCAGTCCTCGAATGGATGGCTCATGTGCCTTGACCCAACTCCACGCAAGTAATGCAAGGAAAAAAAACAACTCTTCACCCACGATCACCCACCCGCTTACTCGATTAGTGGTTTTATCGAGGCTTAACGCATGGAGCACCACGCCTAGTACAAACATACCTGCGACAACCATTAACACCGTCGTGCTCGTAAATGGCGCAATTCTCGCCATGCCAAGGGCTAGTACAATCCACCCGACAACCGCAAGCCCTACTGCTTTAGCAAAAAAATATCCATGATCATACCAAGATGAAAATAATTGTTTTGTGAGTGGAAATGCAGCGGCACCAACAAGAAATATGGTTCCCCACCAACGTACGACAATCCATAAATCTGCGGTTACCATATGCGCTACATTATAATGTGTGCATATTCTACTTGTACATCGCCTTTTATATGCATTGTTCTCGTACTCGATCATCACTGCTCATAAATCTGGCTTCACACTTGTTCTTTTACCTACATAATTACACATCTTGATCCCAAGACCCAAACATACACTCGTGATACAATTCACGCATGGATATTGCAATTATTGGTGGTGGTATTACAGGGCTTTCCGCGGCATACAAACTGACACGCGCAGGTCACACCGTTACTATATTTGAACGTGAACAATACCTCGGAGGGCTTGCATACGGGTTTCGAGAATCAAATTGGCGCTGGTTTATTGAAGGCGCATATCACCATTTATTTACCAACGATTCCTCAATTATTGGCTTGATAAGCGAATTAGGTATCAGCGATTCTTTACTTGTTAAGCGCCCGCTCACCGCTTCGCTTTGGCACGATGCCATGTATCAACTCGACTCTCCATTATCGCTTCTGAAATTTCCAGGACTATCCACTGTTGATAAAATTCGAACCGCAATACTCTTAGGAATCCTGAAATTTACTCCTTTTTGGAGACCTTTGGAGTCTATAACTGCTGAACACTTAATTATCTCAATAGGTGGAAAAAATGCATGGAACACGATCTGGAAACCTCTCCTTTATGGAAAATTTGGAACGCTTGCTCCCACTGTTTCTGCTGCTTGGTTTTGGGCAAGAATAAAAAAACGCACCCCGAGTCTTTGTTATATTCGAGGAGGATTTCATACAGTTATCCACGCTCTAGAAACCACTATCAAATCACAAGGTGGTGCCATACACACAAACACAGCAGTGTCTTCTGTTCGCTCATCGACTTCTGACAAATACACTCTTACATGGGCAAAAGCCTCAGCGGACTTTGATCGAATCCTCATCACTGTCCCCTCACCTATCGCTCTCAAATTACTCCCAGAACTTCCTCAAAGTTACACCAATCCACTCGTATCAATCCCGCATCTGCACGCACAAACGCTCATACTGGAGACTGACAAACCCATACTCAAAGATGTGTATTGGCTCAATGTAACCGATACAAAGTTTCCATTTTTAGCAGCAGTTGCTCACACCAATTTTATGAAAAAAGAAGACTATGGCGGTCATCACATCACGTATTTTGGCAACTATCTACCACAAGGACACCCATATTTATCAATGACAAAAAAACAACTACTGACAACATTTACTCCATATATCAAACGGCTCACACACACTAAATACTCCATTATCAATTCATTCACCTTTACCGGTCTATTTGCGCAACCAGTGCATCAAAAACGCTATTCTATCAAAGCGCCAAAGTTACTCACTCCGCTTCCCCACGTGTATCTTGCAAACATGGACAGCATCTATCCGTGGGACAGAGGTACAAATTATGCAGTAGAACTAGGACTAAATGCAGCCACTCACATACTAAACGAACACTAACCATATGACCGGTAAACACTTCAAAAGAACTCACCTAACATCACTCTTACTGTTGGCACTTGGGCTCATGTTTTCTTTTTGGCTTATGTTCCACACATTTTCTGTGGATACCCAAAAACATCAATTACAAATCAGCTCAAAACTATGGAGCGACTTTGGTGCACACATACCAATGATTCGATCATTTTCAAAAGGCCCAAACATGACGAGACTCCTGCATCACCAAGCTATAGAGTCTCCCCTATTTCCTGGAGAACCTATTCGCTATCATTTTGGATTTTTTGCAATCATCGGATTATTAGAAAAACTAGGGCTTCCATTAGATTGGGCAGTAAATATCCCAAGTGCCCTCGGCTTTTTTCTGCTTCTCACATCCATATATATGATTGCCTATAAGTTATTCAACCACGTAGGCACCGCGATGCTTTCGGTTCTATTTTTTCTCTTTAATGGATCGTTATCATTCCTTTCGTTTTTTAAAGCGCACCCCCTATCCACACACACACTCAATGATGTGATAACAAGCTCAAAATTTTCTGTATTCGGACCATGGGATGGCAACGTTATCTCTGCATTTTGGAATCTCAATATATACACAAACCAACGCCATCTAGCCTTGTCGTATGGACTGGTGCTAGCAACTATCATGGTTGCTAAATTTCCGCCTCACTTGCTTCGCAAGCATCTCGCAATACACAGCATATGCATTGCTACATTGCTTGGCACACTCATGTTTATCAATTTTCCTGTTGCAGCAATTGCAACACTCTTTTTAACATGGATATTTGTCCATGACAAACACACCAGACAGACCCTTTTTGTTGCATTTATTGCAACCGTTCCCGCATTGCTTTGGCTACAAGGGCTAGCAAATCCGCAACAAAATATTACGTTTCAAACAGGATATCTCGCACCAAACAACACCCCAGCCACCCTGTGGAACTATTGGTGGCAAAATCTTGGTTTACACATGCTTCTTGTCCCCATTGGTATCATGTGTGCACCCCGTCCGGCGAGAAGACTGGTAACTATTCCGCTTATCATAGTATTTCTGTTGCCAAACATATTTCGTTTTTCCCCAGACATGATAAACAATCACAAATTTTTTAACTTTGCCCTCATCGTAGGTGGTATGTTTTCCGCACATGCACTCTATACACTTACCTCACGCCTTGGTGCGATACGACCAATAGGTATCATGCTTGGCGTGATTTGCCTTACGCTATCTGGTGTTATCGACTTCTTTCCTGTAGTGAACGACTACAAAGGTACTATCAACGACACTCCTTCAAATCGCGACGTAGAATTTTTCATAGAAAATACCAACCCCGACGATATCATCGCAAACTCGACGTGGTTTTATCATCCTGCATCTTTAGCGGGTAGAGCATTATTTTCTGGTTACACATATTTCACATGGTCGTATGGATACGATCAGGGCCAAAGAGAAAAACTACTTACAGAAATCTACGAAGCCCCAAATCAACAAGTACTATGTATCCGACTTCGAAATAATGGCATTGCATATGTAGAATTGAATCCAAAACCTGAAAAATACCTCCACCCTAACCTAGAGCTTTGGCACAAACTTCAACCCAGCTATACGAACACAAACACTGGAATTTTAATTTATAAAACACAAGACATATGCCCATAAAATACAAATATTCCTTCATAGGGGTAGTTATTTTTTTGCTTGCATTCAGCATGCGATTCTATGGAATCAATTGGGATCAAGGGACACATACCCATCCTGACGAACGATTCTTAACCATGGTAATAAACAAAATCGATTGGCCCACAAATACTCGTGAATATTTTGATACAAATACTTCTCCTCTAAATCCCCATAACAATAAATTTAGCTTTTATGTATATGGCACATGGCCAATAATTGCAGCAAAATCCGTTGCTCAAGCATTTAATCGTGACACATATGATCTCTTTCCCCTTGTCGGCAGAGTATCAGTAGTACTTGCCGATCTTGCCACGCTTCTTATGGTTTTTCTTATTACAAAAACACTTACTAAGCGCATTTCTGCATCGCTATGTGCGATGTTTCTCTACGCAATTGCAGTACTACCCATACAGCTCACACATTTCTTTACGGTAGATCCATTTGCCGTGCTATACCTTACGATCAGCACCTATCTACTCATAAAAGGCAAAATAGGGATTCCGCTTGGTATCTCTATGGGGCTAGCGATAGGCGCAAAAATATCCAGCATACTTATGCTCCCCATTATCGCATTTCATTATATGTTTACTTGGCCTTGGGCTGGCACGCGGGAAGAACTTAAAAAAACTCGAATAAAACTTCTCGTACAAGGGCTTCTTTTTGGTATTGTACTTATTGGAACCGTGAAGGTTGTGTATCCATACCTATTTGTAGGGATGGCATTTAATCCCAAAGTATTGGCAAACTGGCGTGAACTCGCATCATTTGACTCGCCCACCACAGGTTTCCCCCCCGGCCTTCAGTGGGTTGGAACCACGCCAATTCTCTACTCTTTCAAGCAATTAATGATGTGGGGACTTGGACTCCCGTATGGCATTCTTGCGATCACTGCGATTGCTACAACGATCATCATACGGATAAAAAACAACAAATGGGATCATCTCGCTACAATCTGTCTCATCATCATCGGATTTTTCATATATCAAAGTAGCCAATTTGCCAAAGCTATGAGATATCTGGGACCCATATATCCACATATCGCAATCATTACTGGAATTTTTCTCGATCAATGCATGCGCCTCATCACTCAACGTTTACACAACAAAGCCCTTCGAACTGGTCTCTTTACAAGCGTAGGATTGTTACTATTGGCATGGCCAGTTATGTTTACATTCATATATAGCCGCCCAAACACACGAGTTGCCGCAAGTGATTGGGTATACAAAAATATTCCAAAAAAATCAACGATAGCGTGGGAGCATTGGGACGATCCACTGCCGATGTCACGAGGAGAACATTCGATACAACAATATACAACAGAACAATTACCGATGTTCTCTCCTGATACCCCCAAAAAATGGCGTGAAATCACGCAACAACTAGAACGTGCGGACTATATCATCCTTT
>JAGORV010000057.1 GCA_018062625.1 Candidatus Woesebacteria bacterium | reverse complement strand
TGATAGAGTATACCAGTTTTCCCGTCCAGTACGCTTTCTGCAACTGCACTTTGGCTATATGCTATCACTGGTTTACCACTCGCCTGCGCCTCAACGACTGCTATACCGAAGTCTTCGTCAGCAGCGTACACGAACGCACGGCACCCTTGATGATATCGGACTAGTTCTAAATCTGTCAAATGATGATCGATAAACTCTATGTTGGATCGGGCTATTTGTTTCAAATATTTTTTCTGATGACCCTCACCGATAATCACTAATTTTTGTCCAGATTTGTTAAACGCGCGTATAAGCACATCCACACGTTTATATCCCACAAGCCTTGATACAGTGAGGAAATATGGCTCTGATACATTTGGCATATCCAATAATTGCTTCGAAAAAAGTGCCGTCTCTACGGGAGGATATATCACCTCTTGGGTAGTGCGATCATAATATTTTTTGATGCGGTCTTTTACACGATTTGATATAGCTACATACGTATCGGGGCGTGCCGCTGCAACTCTATCCCACACTCGTAATGTGGGCGCCAGTTTCGTCAACCAGAATCCAGCTATTCCGTTTACGATACCTAATCCTGCATCTTTGCGATACTGATCATACCCGCTCCACAAATACCGAGTAGGAGTGAGACAGTAGCAAATATGAAGTACGTTTGGTTTAGTAATTATTCCCTTAGCCTCAGCACTTGTTACAGAAATTACGACATCAAAATCATCAAAAGAAAACGATTCAAACGCCATGGGGGTGATCCACGGAAGCAGCTCATGGAGACGATTTGCAAATGGGATGTATTGTAGGAAACTTGGAATCACTCTAAATACATCTGCCCAACGGGCGCGTTTTTTATCGTATACTGCCGTATAGAGGGGTGCATCTGGCCACAAGCGATGCAGTGCTACTAGCACCCGCTCTGCTCCTCCCCACTTGGTGACACGATCATAAACGAGTGCTACTCTCATAAATCTGTTTTGTCTTTCCTGCCATTTGCTCCCAATTATATGGAGCAAGCTCGCGCACATTAAATGGTATAACTTTCTGCTTCGAAATCGCGGTAAGTGCTGTCGCTATAGCATCAGGATCTGTGGAGTCCATGTAGGTAGCGTTGCTTTTGAGAATCTCGTGAAAGATAGGTATGTCCGAACACAATACTCGCGCTCCCAGTGCAAGCGCTTCAAGGGCCGGCAATCCAAATCCCTCCATAAGCGATGGGAACACTAAAGCATCAGCTCCGCGATAGAGTCGGTGAAGCTCTGTGTCATTTGCGCTACCAAAAAATTCTACACGATCCGATAAACCGAGACTGGCTACCAACTGTTTGAGCCGATGATAAAAATAATCTTCTTTCCCAACCAGCACAAGTTTGTTTGGACCTTTGTATTTGGCAAAACCAGCTACAAGCATGTTGAGGTTCTTATGCGGATACGCATTCCCTACATACAGAAAATACGGATCGCGAAGCACTTTTGGTACAGAAGATTTTGCATGGTCATGGAGCAATTTGGCATCGACTCCTTCGTAGGTCACAAAAACCTTTTCTTTGGGAACAGCAAAATGTGCAACTATCTCCCCTTTGGTTGTTTCCGAAACGGCGATTACTGCGCGAGCCAGTCTCAGTCCCACCGCCAGTTCCACCCAATATCCAAGGCGTTTGAGTGCATATATAAATGGAGGAAGCGTTGTCGCTTTTCCGGTATTGAAATGCAATATAGTCAAATCATGTATGGTAATCACCATAGCCCCTAAGTAAAAAATTGGCGGATTATGATACGGTATGTGAACAAGGTCCAAATTCTCTTCACCAAATAACTTTGGCATGACCAATTGCTCTCGCAGGGTATGCCATGCTACTTCAGCTAACTTTTTGTGCCACCGATTGTTTGGAAGTACGAACGAATCAAAACTTTTTTTTCGCAAAAAAATAACGTAGGAATTTTGTGTATCTTGAAGACTAAGTTGTTCGATAAGATTGCGTATATATCGACCCACTCCGGTTTCTTCTATAAGTCGTGCATCTATACCGATATTCATAAGTTATACTCCAAACTGTTTCAACAAAAATATTCGCGTCATATAAAATGTATTGACGATACCAGTCAGGATCAGGCCGTATTTTTTCGCATAGTGTTTTTTGTAGAACAACCAATTATAAGTATGGAAATAAATCTCGGTCGTTGTGCGCCTTTTTTGCAATGGATTTGCCCGCCCACTCTGTTTTTTCTTGTGTAAAATGGTAACCGTTGGATTGTAGACAATAGGCCAACCGTTTTGTCGTATCTTATACGCCCAGTCTATATCTTCACCATACATAAAATAGTCTTCATCCATAAGACCAATTTGTGCAATCACCGATTTACGTACGAGGAAAAATGCACCGACAATGCAATCTACCTCATGTATCGTAGAAAGATCTTTGTATCCTTGATGATATTGCCCAAATATAGTTGATGTGGGAAATAATTTTTCTAATTTCAACATATAGGTAAGTGACGCCCAAGGAGTGGGAAAACCACGATGACATGCGGGATCCATGGCACCACTGGGAAGCAATATTTTACATGTAGATGCCCCGACATCTGGGCGCTCATCCATAAAAGAAATCATGGTGGCAAATGTATTTTTCGGTACTTCTGTATCGGTGTTTAGGAGCAACACATATCTACCACGACTCCGCGTAATTCCGGGGTTATTCCCTGCTGCAAATCCTAGATTTTTTTTATTTTCGATTAGTATTGCCTCTGGAAACTCACGCTTGATCATCTCGACACTACCGTCTGCCGAGCCGTTATCACAAACCAAAACTTCCATTGTGTATTTGCCTAACGTTGAGGCAAATACGGTCTTCAAGCATATACGCGTAAGCTCAATGGTGTTGTAATTTAATATAACGACTGATAAATCTATTGTTTTCATATATTTTTCCAAACCGTATCGAGTTTTTTTGCGATTGCGTCCCAAGTAAAGTGTTTCTCTACGTGTGCTCTGGCTGCATGAGCAATCTGTGCGCTTCGCGTTTTGTTTCCCCAAAGCGTGTCTATATGTTTCATAAAATCAGATACAGTCTCTGCAAGTAAATAATGCTTATTTGGCACAAGGTCTAATCCAGCGGCACCTGCAGATGTAGTGACTATGGGTAAACCGCTACTCATGGCTTCTAACATTTTAAACTTTGTTCCTCCTGATATGCCGTGTGGTGCGACCAGTATGTCAGCATTTCGATATTCTTCACTTATATCAGAAACGTTTTCCGCCACCTGCCCGCCAGCTCGTGTAATTTGATTTTTCAATCGACTGCTCAAGTGTCTTCCTACGATGCGTAGCTCTGCACCGGTATATGTTTTTTGCACCAACGGCCAAATATCATCGAGTAGTACGTGGAGCGCATCAGTGTTTGGGAACCAACGAAAATCCCCTACAAATAAAAGGTGTGGCGATTTGTGTTCTAACTGTTTTGTTCTATACACAAAATGACTACTATCTACCCCATTTGGCACAACAGAAATTTTTATATTTATTATTTTTTCTATTTGGGTAGCATCTTCTGTCGACACTGCAGTAATCGCTTTTGCTTTACGCCATACATAGCCCTCCCAATAAGCGAGCTTTATAACATCTATCCAAAGAAATGGTCGCAAAAATACCAATGAAAATCTCTTTACATATTGGCCATACACTTGGTGTTCTATAT